>JAGGRZ010000054.1 GCA_021159335.1 bacterium | reverse complement strand
AGTTACAGTCATTAAAATTATAACCATCCATTTCATAGCACCAACCCCATTAATTAAATAATATATTTATTTTAACCCAGCATCAAATATGCAATAATTAAATAAATTCCTGTTCCTATTATATCAGCTAAAGTAGTAATGATAGGAGTACTTGCTGTTGCAGGGTCTTTTCTTAATTTTGTAAATATGAAGGGTAATAAAACACCTATTATGCTTCCAATTATAACATTCACAACCATAGCTAACACCACAACTTCTGCTATCCGAAAACTTTTTCCTCTAACAATTCCCATTACAGAAATACCAATACCCATAACGATCCCAAGAGCTCCTGCCACCAAAATTTCTCTACTTAAAAGTTGAAACCAATCCTTCGTTTTTACTGTCCCAAGCGCCAATGCTCTTATAACAAGAGTAGCAGACTGTGAGCCCGCATTACCAGCAGTGTCGATTAAAACAGGCAAAAAAGTAACAAGAACAACATATTTTGCTATAGTATTTTCAAATCCCTTTATTATACCGCCTGTAATGAGGTCCATAACTAAAAGGGCAAGTAACCAAGTAACTCTCGCTCTAAAAATCTTTCTCAAAGGAACTTCTTTTATATTAGTTATAAATTTCAAGCCAACAGCTTTTGCCTCGATCGCAGAAAACTTTGTAAAATCCTCTGTTTGTTCTTCACGAATAACATCAATAATATCATCAACAGTTACAATTCCAAGAAGATGACATTCCGAATCAGTGACTGGAAGCACAACAAGATTATATTTTTCAATTAGTTTTATAGCTTCTTCTTGATCAGAATTTGCTTCAATGGATACGAATTTGTTATCCATTATTGCCCGAACAGGATCAGCTGGATCCGCCAATATTAATCTTCTTATGGGAATATCGTCCAAAAGATGCCACTCATCATCAATAACATAAATCATATCGATTGTTTCAGCATCTCTTCCGAACTCTCTTATGTGTTCTATGGCTTTTTCAACTGTCCATTCAGGCTTTATTACAACATAATCAGGAGTCATAAGTCTACCAACACTATCTTCAGGATATGCAAGAAGTTGAAGAGTCTCTTTTCTATCATCAGGGGATAGCATATTCAAAAGTTTTCTTACTAACTTTGGGGATAACTCCTCGAATAATTCCGTTCTGTCATCGGGATCTAAATTTGTTATTATGGTTTTAATAGTTTTATCTGCCAAATTCTTGATTATTTGCTCCTGGAAATTAATGTCTAACTCCGAGAAAACTTCTGACTGTAACATTGGCGGTAGAATTCTTAAAACAATTGCACAATCCTTTATATCCATTTCTTTAAACAAATCAGCAATATCAGATGCATGCCAAGTTGATATAAATTTCTTTAAAACCTTAAAATTTTTTTGTTTAATCAAACTTTCTATTTCGGGCTTAAGAAGATTAACCATCGGATTTATTCTATTATTGCCCACAAAAGCCTCCCAAGGTTAATTTAATACAAAGCCACGATATCATCCTCTGAAGCGCCCGAAGGGTGTCTTTTGCTGAGCAATTTCTCGACATATTTTGCCAAAATGTCGAATTCAACATTAACGGCATCACCAACATTTTTTTTACCCAAAGTGGTTTTGGTCAGCGTTTCACGAATTATAGCGCATTCAAAGAAGTTTTCGCCCGCACGGGTTATAGTAAGACTAATTCCATCAACCGCCACCGAGCCTTTCTCAACCACAAACTTGTTGAACTGGGCAGGATACTCAACCCTAAGCAGTCTTTGTATGCCCTGCTGCCGAAAGGAAACTATTTTCCCCACACAATCCACATGTCCTGTAACCGTATGTCCGCCCAGATAATCCGACGCTTTGAGCGGCAGTTCTATGTTAACCTTATCGCCAGCTTTTCGCATTCCAAGAGTTGTCCTTTTAAGTGTCTCCTCGACAGCAAGAAACCACACTACATCACCCTCGATTCTCTCGGCCGACAGGCAAGCACCATCAATGGAAACGCTGTCACCACTTGATAGGTCAGCCTCACGGAACCCTGTCCACCGAACCGCGATTTCCATCGAACCGCCAAGGCGGCGCAAATCCGATATCTCACCAATACCTTTTATAATTCCGGTAAACATTTAAGCACCCGCTTGATGTTTTACTTTACAAATAAAATCTTCTTCGAAACTCTGGTAAAGCCGAAATCAGCCACTACAAAATAAATTCCCGTTTTGCAACCGGAGGCATTCCACGAAGCTCTCACCCACGAACGGGAATAACTGGGCTTAAGTTTGGCAACGAACTTTCCGTTAATATCAAAAATACTTATCCTAACCTCTCTGCCCGGCAATCGTTGTGTTATAACCTCGCAAACTTCATTAAATGGATTAGGCGCTACAAACACAAATGGAGCATTAGGACGAATAGGTTTCTGTTCAACGGAAGTCCTCTCGCGATAAGTGCGAACAACCTCAATAAGAAATCTTGCGAAAATAGGACCTATAGTTTCATTGGCTCGCCTGTTAGGATGAGAATCGCCACCGCCACGCCTGTATTCGCTTCGCAGGACATTATCGCTGTCCGCAAGGAGGTCAAAAAAATCAAAGACAAAGATGTTGGGATGCTCCCGCCCGTCCTCAACCAGAAATGTCTCCGCAAGCCATGTGGCGAAATGTCTTGCACGGGCTGCCTGTTCAGGGTTTGTAGCACTGGGGTCCAACGGTGGCGGAGTTAAGGGGACAAAAACTCTCGTAGGTATTGAATCACACTTCGCTCTTATCCTGCGGTATATGCGAAAGTAGTTGAAAAGCGACTTTCTCGACGAATCAGCGAGGTCAGCGGCGGTATCATCGGGGAGAATTTGGCATGCTGGAAAGCACGACTTAAAAGCAAAGACATCAAAGTCAGCCATAAAATGCGAAAATGTATTGCTCGGCGAAATAGTATCGAGTTTTTGCCTGAAAAGCCAGAGAAAACCGCTTGGATAAGTATCATTGTTGAGAATATCATAAGACGGATGCCTTCCACCGTGATGGTCAGTAAGTGAATGCGCACTGTTGTAGTCCTGGTCCCAGAACTCCAAAGAATCACCATGCGTGACATTATAAGCCTCTATAGAATCCCTCACATGTCCCTGATAAACGAGATTTCTTCCTGTTGAGTGATGAAGAAATAGTATTTTTTCGTATTGGCCAAAAGATAGGGATACCAGAATCATAACAACACAAACCAAGGATTTAACCATACTTTTACCCCACTTTTTATTAGCTCAACAGCAACTCTTTTGCCGTATCATACGGTCCGCTCAGCTTTTTTTGAACGGTGAGAAAAGTTCTATAGGAATAGGGAATATAGTCGTCGAATTATTTTCGGATGCTATTAAAGTAAGAGTTTGAAGGTATCGCAATTGCAGTGCCGCCGGGTATTTGGAAAGTATTTCGGCAGCCTGCGAAAGTTTTTCAGCCGCCTGAAGCTCACCGAGTGCAGCTATAACTTTCGCTCTTCTTTCACGTTCTGCTTCTGCCTGGGCTGCCATCGCGCGGCGCATCTCCTCGGGAAGGTCAACATGTTTTACCTCGACCATCGAAACCTTTATACCCCACGGGTCCGTAGCGTGGTCAATGATTTGCTGAAGTTTCTGGTTTATAGTTTCGCGGTTGGACAAAAGGTCATCGAGTTCCACCTCACCTAAAACTGAACGGAGTGTGGTTTGCGCAAGCTGGCTGGTCGCGTAAAGATAATTCTCAACCTCTATAACTGATTTAACCGGGTCGAGAACGCGGAAGTAAACCACCGCATTAACCTGAATGGAAACATTATCCTTGGTTATAATATCCTGCGGCGGAACATCGAGCACAACAGTCCTAAGACTTACTCTTACCATGCGGTCGATAAACGGTATAAGAATAATAAGACCAGGACCTTTCGAGCCTACGACCCTTCCGAGACGGAAAATAACCCCCCTCTCGTATTCGCGCAATATCCGTATCGCCATTAAAAGGATTATTATTATGGCGATAACCAAAATCGTAATACCCATTACATACCCCCTTAATTATTTAAAGTTGCGCAAAATTTGCTTCTACTCTTGCGATTGCTTCTTGCCAGTCATGACTTCATTAAGTTTTTTCTCGAGCGCCGCTACTATAAGTTTGTTGTAACCAACAAGATACTCGCGAACAATGCCTTTTTTGTCTATTATTATGGTTTGTGGCGTCATTCCGCCGTAGATGTGCTCAAGTACTGGAAGGTCTTCCTTTATAGGCATTAGCACTCTGTATGTTACCCCTTTGGAATCGATAAACTTTTTAACCGAATCCTCCTCGCCGATGTCCACGGAAACGCCCACAATATCAAGCTCCGACGGCTTCGAGAGATTAAGTTTGCTTAGCCACTCTACCTCCTCCTCGCAATGTTCGCATGAAAAGCTGAAAAAGTGCATCAAAATGGTTTTACCTTTAAAGTCGCGGAGATTGACCGTATCCTTTGTCCTTACATCCACGAATCTAACTTTTGGGGCAGGGGAATTTATTATTCTTGAGCGAAGTTTCTGCATCCTTACCTGAAGCCCATAAATGGTGGACTGACGCACGCTCTGACGATAATTCTTGAATACACCAACAAGCGAGGAAACCAGCGAATCGAGGGCATGCTCGGGCGAAACCGTTAATCTGCCGACTATCGGAAATTCGAGCAACGCATCGACGAGAAGATAGTTTATACCGACCTTTCCATCCCGCCTTGGGATAAACTGATAAATAAAGACCCACCTTATGCTGTCGAGAAGTGCCCACTTACGAATGGACTCGTCTATAACCCTTTTTTGAAGCAATGGGTCGGTTATGAGGTCATCCATGAGTTTATCGGATGAAACGGGTTTCACGCCCACTTTTTTCGCAAGCGCCTTAAGCAAATTATCGTTGATTTTGTTGACCACAGACTGCAATTCTGGCGGAAGTTGCTCCGTTGGCGGAAGAAGCGCAATGGTTGAGTCCTTAGAACTAACTCGAGCGCGTTCTATAACGCACTTTACAGTTACTTTTGCGACTTTGTTTTTCTTATCGTTCGAATTTATCACTATGCTTGCCCGATATTCCGTTATGGTGTCCTTAGCCGGGACAATAAAAGTAAAACCGAGTTTCGCACTATCACCAGGGGCAATCGTGTCTGGAAGGTCAGTGAAAATTTTTATGCAATCGCAAAGGGGTCTCGTGGAGACCACAAGCGGTCCCTTGCCATTATTGTAGACCCAAGTCGTAAGGTCTATGTGGTCGTGAGCTCTTACTATGCCCAGGTCCATTTCGCTGGGCGTAACCACCATCGACGGCGACTTTGCACAAGAGCAAACTGCCACTATAAGCACCAAAATAACTATTGGTGTAGCGCGTCTCATATCGCCTCCTTAAAACCTTAAATGTAACTCCTTGTCACGCTCTATCAATATCCATCCGCCCTCAGAGGGCGAAAGAGTCATGCTCTTCCTGTACTTACCATCTGCGAATGTATAAATAAACGGTTGAGAGACATTTTCAACTCCAAAGTCGTTTACAATAAATGTTTTTCTCGAAAGTCCGCCAATAAGATTCCAACCTCGCCTCAGCTTGATAGTTAATGAAGTTATTTTCGGTCCCACCAGCGGTAATACAGTGTCGGCCGGAGAAAGCAGGAAATATCCATGTCCTGGATACAGGGTATCCACAACCATATAGGCCGAATCGTAACTGTAAACCGGCGGGATAACAGGTAAAACTGAGGCAGGAATGGGCGTATCAACTGGTGGTGCAAAAATATTCCACCCCTTCGCCAACAGGACGAATGCCGTGTCTCTTATAGGATAGGCTACCAACGCTTTAGCGTCCACAACACCCCAACCATGCGAACAGCCAGCAGACTTAGCTTTATCGGCAGTCATCCGCAGTGCCTCAAGGATTTCCATAGGTGTGAGCGATGGTCTCAAACTAAGAAATAACGCTCCAACACCCGCGGTCAAGGGAGTAGCCATTGAGGTTCCGCTGGCATATCTGAAGGCTGTGTTGGTATTGCCGTTAGCGCCGTAAATGCCTACGCCGGGAGCAAGAACATCTGGCTTTATCCTTCCATCAGCAGTAGGTCCTCTGGAGGAAAACGCCGCTAATCTCTTATCAACCATGCACGCACCAACTGTAATAACGCTGTCTGCATCACCGGGAGCAACCAATGTCATAGTTCCGGGACCACTATTTCCTGCAGCGGTAAAAATCGTTACGCCGCGCGAAGCTGCAATGTCCGCGGCTGCAGAGATACGCGGTGTGTCCCCGTCCATATCGGCGGCTGAATACCAGTCACTGTAACCAAGAGATGTGGAAACTATGTCGACACCAATAGACTCAGCCCACTCAACAGCAGCAACCCAGTTATCCTCCTCAACAGGCCATTCATGGTCAATGTCTTCCGTTCGGGCGAGCAGGAATTTTGCTTCAGGTGCCACACCTGAAAACCTACCCGCCAAAAAGCCTCCCAAAAGCGACAAACAAAACGAGCCGTGGCTTACGATATTAGGATTGTCCCCCATGTCAATGTCTACATTGGAGTCGCCCGATACGAAATCCCAACTCGCCACAATGTCCATGCTGCGGAAGGCAATATGGTCAAGATTAAAGCCGGTATCCGTTATCAGCACCATAACGCTATCACCGTAAACACCAGCTCGATGGAGATATTGAACATTCATGGCTCTAAGCTGCCTTCTGGCAAGTCCGTAATCAGCAGTATCAATTAATGGCGCCATCGGCTCAATAATTTTGGCTTTGGCAACAGGAACGATGTCGCGAACGAATTGAAGTGAACTAATTGCTTCTACCATTTCCGAATCGAGCCTTGCAGAAACAGCATTAAGCCACCTGCTTTTATGAACTATCTTAACTCCCAACGCTTTTATTCGATTGATATAATTTTCGCATACTGGCAAATCATACCAATCAACAAGGTTTTCCTCACTGCGCACCCTGAGCCTTCGTTGGGCGCAACGAGCAGTAAGACTCTCTCTGCACATTTTAAGCGCCCTCAATGTATCAGCCTTTGTGAAAAGGCACTTATCCCGGAAAAAAATCCAATACTTAGGCTGACCATGCGCGAATGCAACCAAACTTAGCAAAAGCAAAACTTTGATGTGAAACTCCCTCATTTCCCATTCCTGTTTATAACGAACCGTTTAATGGTTTTATTCCCGACGACATCTGAAGCGACTATTTTCACCTTGAGCTTACCACTTCCGATGGGTTCAAGTGGGACCGGTACAAGTGTATGTTCATCAGAGTCGTATTCTGAAAGCACCCACCTACCATTAATATACATCTCAGGCAAATTTTCGCACTTAAAACCCGAAAAATTATCCTTCACCCTGAAAATAAGCTGCGAGCTCGATATCAACTCAACCGTTGGTGGTTTATCGTCTTTAATCAGAGCGAAAGCTCCCGGTGCAGAAACTTTTGCGGATATTCTTCTCCCTTTGTGCTCCGTGGGAATATAATAGAACCCTCCGTTCCACAATCGTGCTATGCAAAGCTTCTTCATTTCGGATGATTTCATAGAATTCCTTGATGTAGGCTCGAAAACGAGAAGCGCAGGATTAAACAGAAATACCGTGTGGGGGTCAAAGTGGAAAACCGTGATTTCCTCGCCATTCCTCCTGTATCTTGATTTGTATCCCAGCAAAGCCGTTGGTGCCAGAACTGCGCCGGAAGGAATGGAAAGCGAAACTTTCCACATGGTTGAGCTTAGCCTGAAAGTCGATTGCGAATCGGGCGCAATAACTCCTATTGTCTCGTATCTGTTGCAGGAATGCATCGCAAGACTCATTCCGAAGTGGGCATTTATCGACACTGGCAATTTAAGCCCTGCTACCTGTTCTGAGGGCAACCTGACAAGCCAGTGCGTGAGGTCAATCATTTGTCCCTGCGCTGGAATATTATCCACACTGAAATTTGGGGTGGTAGTGGGCGGAAGGTCAAATGTTATGGATGCAAATAGCTGTCCACAGTCGACGAAAAGTGAACATTCATAAATGTTGGGCAAAGATGCGTGGTCAAGGAAGAAAACATTAGGGAGCATTTGACGAGAATACACCCCTCTCACAGTGAACCATGAATTTCTCTGAAAAATCGCGTTTCCCGTATCAGAAGCCAGAGCAACGAAACCAGAATCGGGAGACCTCGTGGCGAACAAAGTGACATTGTCGGGACTAATATCGAGCTTAATAACGCACGAGTTAGAATCCACTGGTTCGAGGTTAGCGAAAACTTTTTCAGGCTTCGCGGGGACGATGAAAATTTCCCTGTGCGACGAGTGCCCGTTAAAATCGGCGACAGCAACGCGCAAACAATAAACTTTCCCTTCGACCATTCTCAGGGCGTCAACAACACCGCTTTCTGAGCCCATGCCGTCAAGTTGATATATTGGCAAAGAACTTATCGTAAAGAACCTGTGAAACCGCCAGCCTGCTTTCTCGCTCATCTCGAGGTCATACAAAAAACCAACAGCCCTTGTCAAACGCAACTGGAACGAATCATAAACGCATCGAAATATCAGCGAGTCATCAAGAAAAAGTTCAAGCTCATGAGCACCGAGTCTGTTCCTGCTTTCTGGAGTAGCGAGGTCATAAAATGACGCCTCAACGCCTATTTTTCCCCAGAACCTTACAGGGTGCTCAATAGTGCCAATGCTATCTGACGAGGAAATCACTATTGGTAAAAGCTGCTCTTCAATCCAACAATCACCCGAAAGAGGAATTAGCGCCACATCCTTTATTATCGGGGATATCTTATCGTAAATATCGTATCCCAAAACTTTTGGATTCACAACTGTTGTTCCGTTTTTTCGCAGTTCAAAGTGAAGATGAGGTTTTCCTGCACCAGTGCCACCAGTAAAACCGATAGTGTCACCTTTTTTGAAAGCGAGCTCATCAGGCTTAAAAAGCAAATCAATGCAATACTTGCGATATTTATACTGTTTTCTTAAAACTTTTCTACTTATTGGCTCGGCAAAACGGGATAGGTGTCCAAAAACTGCCGTAAATGAGTCATCAAAGCTGAAATAGAGTGCCTTGCCGTAAAACCATGGCGAAACGGAAACTCTGCTAACCCAGCCATCGGCGGGAGCCAAAATTGGAACACCTTCGGCAGCCCGCACATCTATCCCGCCGTGAAAGTGTAGATGTCTGAACTCACCGAAGGATGATGTGATTGTAGTGTGTCCCGGTATAACCCATTGATACTTTGTGGCATCCGCGAAAAGCGAGGATAGAATCAACAAAGGCAGGAGTAAAATTATCCTATTTATTTGGACTGACTTTGCGGTCATAAGAGTAGCTTATTCCGAAGTTGTGGGCAATGCCAAGGTTTTTCATAGAGGCGATGGAATAATTTACGCTAAAATCTCGCCACAAAAACGACATTCCCAGCGCAAAACTCCTGCTGTCGTGCGGAAACACAAAACTCCCGTAAAGTCTTAACTGTTCTAACGGCGAGAACTTTGCTCCTAAGGCTGCAAAATCTGGAGCCTCCGGTAAATAACAGTAGGATAAACCAACAGCAGCAAATCCCAGCTTATAACCAATAAAAGATCTCAGAATCTGCGGTGGAGAATAATAAAACTCTTTCATCTTTATTTTCTTGCCAACATTCTCCAGAGTAGCGCCAAACCAAAGTCTGTCTCTCTCAGCCAATGCACCAAGTGTCCACAATACACCCTCAGCACGAAAGAACTCTACTTTCTCGTAAACATACTTAACGGACGCCCCCACCTTTATCGATTTCCCGAAATATGCGCTCGCACCTAATGTAAAGTCAAAGCGTCTGGCAGCGAAAATGTAGTCCGGTTTTTCTGTAGCGTGAGTTCGCGCCTCAATATCACTAACCGAATTTATTCCCAAATTGCTGAAAAAGCCCAAATTTCCCGTTCTGTACGAAACAAAAAGATTGTTTTCCGTCTCGCCACCGAATCTTATCATGTAACTCGCGCGTGCATTAAGTTTAGCATCGCATAGAAATGCTGGATTGTTAAGTTGCGTAGGAAAAGCGCCACCAAGAGCGTAGTCAACTGCGCTTCTGGGCATAGTCAGGCGCATCCAGACAGGTGTTGCGGAAACGCAAACTCCCACGAAAACCACCAAAAATAAAATTATTATAATCTTCGCTCTCACTAAAAAACCTCCAAGCTTACACCAATTGAATAAGAATATAATTTAAATTAATTCTGCTCCAAATTATTTGAACAAAGAGTGGTTGTGCTTATGGGTTAAAACCAACATCAAATGGCGGGCGGGCAAGAAACTTAAACAGCTTGGGATTTGTAAACTATCTCGCCCGCAACCATAGTTAGGACTACCTTACCTTTAAGCTCTAATCCTTCAAAAGGAGTGTTGCGCGACCTCGAGTAGAAGTTTTCAGGTTTAACAACCCATCTGGCATCGGGGTCGAAAACCGTTATGTCCGCAACCATTCCTTTAGCGAGCGAACCAGCGGGTAACTCAAGAATTTTCGCGGGCATCGTCGACATAAGCTCGACCATCCTTATAGGCGATATAATGCCCTTTTCAACGAAATTAGTCCATACAAGTGAGAGAGCGGTCTCGAGCCCCACGATACCGAATGGTGCTATCTCAAACGGATTGTCCTTCTCGTGAAGCGCATGCGGAGCGTGGTCAGTAGCTATCGCGTCTATCGTGCCGTCCACCAAAGCCTCAAGCAAAGCCTGTCTGTCCCTTTCTGAGCGTAAAGGAGGCATAACTTTGAAGTTCGAATCGAAACCAGAATTAACGACATCCATATCAGTCAGCAGAAGATGATGCGGCGTTACTTCACATGTTACCGCCATTCCAGCAAGTTTAGCCTGCCGTATCAATTCTACTGAGCCCTCAACAGTAACATGCTGAATGTGCAGTCTTCCACCAGAAAGTTTGAGAAGTTCTATGTCGCGAAATATCATGGCTGTTTCAGCCTGAGATGGTATTCCTCGTAATCCTGATATCGACGCTGCTTCTCCCTCATGTATCTGTCCACCAGATGCTAATACTGGGTCGACCTCGTGCACCAATATAGGCAGTTCGAGCTGGTCAGCATACGCGAGCGCATTTCTCATTAACTCAGGGTTTGCGATAGGGTTCCCATCGTCAGAGAAAGCTACAGCACCAGATTCAGCCATGTCCGCCATCTCAGCGAGTTGCTCCCCAGAAAGCTCTTTTGAAACCGCTCCGACCGGATAAACATGAACAGAAGCATTCTCAGCCCTTTCATACACGAATCGCACACGGTCAGCAGTATCGATGGGAGGTTTTGTGTTAGCCATTGTGACTATCGTTGTAAAGCCACCGGCTGCAGCAGCCATAGAAGCAGTTTCTATAGTTTCCTTGTATTCCTCGCCCGGTTCGCGTGCGTGAACATGAATGTCAACAAGACCCGGGAAAACGAGCTTGCCCGACGCATCAATAGTCTCCACATCATCAGGAACCGAATCTGGATCAATAGACTCTATAATACCATCAATAACAAGTATGTCGGCTATTCTCTCAAAACCCTGAGATGGATCGACAATCTTGCCACCCTTTATAAGATAGTTCATTTCCCCACCTTCCCTTTTCAAAAAGCACGGATTTAGCATAAATTACGAAGCTACTTTCTCTCTTTGAAGGATCTGATAGTACTTCGGGAAATTCGACAATATCATCCCTGTTCCTTTAACAACACAAGTTAGAGGGTCATCAGCGACGAAAGTAGGAAGCCCAGTTTCCACACTTATGCGTTTATCGAGCCCCCTAAGAAGCGAACCACCGCCGGTCATTATTATTCCTCGGTCAACGATGTCTGCGGCGAGCTCGGGTGGAGTTTGCTCAAGCGCGCCACGAATAGCCTGCATTATCGCAGATATAGGCTCTTCAAGCGCCTCCCTTATTTCAGACGATGTAACCCTAACTACCTTAGGCAGTCCCTCAACCAGATCGCGACCTTTAACATCCATTGAAAGCTCATCGTCGTCTTCAAAAGCGCTGCCTATTCTAAGCTTGATGCTTTCGGCCGTTTGCTCTCCGATAAGAAGGTTATACTTTCGCTTCATATACGATATTATCGCCTCATTCATCTCGTCGCCGGCTATTCGGATAGTGGCACTGCTAACGATACCGGAAAGCGATATAACCGCTATCTCAGATGTTCCGCCGCCGATATCTATTATCATGTTCCCCCGCGGTTCCTCAATCGGGACGCCAATGCCTATAGCCGCTGCCATAGGTTCGTTTATAAGATACACCTCTCTCGCGCCAGCGTTTTCAGCGGAATCAGCAACGGCTCGCCTTTCGACCTCAGTAATGCCTGAAGGAACCGATATGACTACCCTTGGCTTAACGAGAAAGCGGGACTTTATAACGCGCTTTATAAGTGTCCTTAGCATTTGCTCGGTTATGTCGAAGTCCGCTATCACCCCATCTTTAAGCGGGCGAATCGTTTTTATGTAGTCGGGTGTCCTGCCAACCATCTCCCATGCCTCGGAGCCTATTGCAACAATTTTCTCCGTTTCCGCCTCAACGGCTACTATACTCGGTTCAGCAAGAACTATGCCTTCCCCTTTAACCCAGATAAGGGTATTCACTGTGCCGAGGTCTATACCTATGTCGTTGGCAAGAAAGTTGAAAAATCTAAGAACTCGTGAAAGAGGCATCATTAACTCCCTGCATTTTTATTCCCTAAAAGATATACACAGGATCGCCGACATCCAAGAGTTTCCATATTATCTCTGAATCTTCCTCGGAAACCCTTATACAACCGTGGCTTACGGCACCTCTGTTATGCTTACTATAATGAATGAAAATTCCGCCTCCAAGGTCGAGAACATACTTACCAAGATAACCGGGTATAGCCCTAACCCTAAGTTTATCCTCCTTTGAAAGTGAATTATAAAACGCCACAGCGCGTTCGAATGTAATGTTTTTAGGAAATCGAATCCACTTTTTGGGAACCTCAAGCCCTCTTTCATACCAGAACCAGTTAGGTCGGATCCACCACGGGTTCAAAAGCTTCCTCTTCACATGATAAACACCAGCAGGGGTTTCAAAATTAAATTTCTTATTCCTTATCCATTTAACGCCCTTCCCAACACCACATACTCCTTCATAAATAACGAATTTGCCGTCCCTTATCCAGAACTTACCTTTAGCTCTATCCACAACGAGATACCGCCCTTTTTGGGTTCGCATTTCAGCGAGAAGCTCAAGTTTTTGCACTTTGCGTTTTAAAACGCTAAGCTCAAGTTTCGTTAGCTCGAGTTTTCGTTCGAGTGAATCAGCGTAGTTTATGAGCTTATCGAAATCATCGCGCCTAAGAACAATATAATCGCTACTTAGGGCAACCATAGTTACCACGAAACCAGCCGCAAGAACGCTTAACAGCGCTATTATGGTCGTTATTCTGGCAAACATACTACTATGCCCTACTTATATAGGACATCGTTCTCGTGTCGACCTTAACGAGGTCGCCTTCCTTAATAAACAGCGGGACTTTAATGGTAAGTCCCGTTTCAAGCTTGGCTTTTTTGGTCACATTGCTTACTGTATCTCCTCTTACGGCTGGCTCGGTCTCCACTACTTTTAGGACTACAGCAGCTGGCAACTCAACGCTTAGAGGCATTCCATTCCAGAGCACGATGTGGTAAACCTCGCCCTCCTTAAGGAACCACTTGGCATCCCCTATAGTTTCCTTGGGGAAATAAAACTGCTCAAATGTATCGGTAGTCATAAAAACATAGTTGTTTTCATCAGAGTAAAGATACTGCATATCCTTCGACTCAAGGTCGGGGACCTCAAATTGCTCCTCCGAACTAAAGGTCTCCTCGAGCACATTCCCCGTTTTAAGGTTTTTCATCCGCGCCCAGACCTTACCTCTGCCTCTACCCCTAAGTGAATGCTGGAAGTCAACTATTTCGTAGGGGACCCCTTTGTAAAGTATCTTTAAACCTTTTCTGAAATCGACCGCGCTTATCACTTGACCTCCTTTGCTTGCTTTTGATACTTTTTTGGAAACTATAAAGAATTTTTAATTCCTGTCAAGAGAAAGGGCAAATGCTTGATACAACTTGTGAAGTAAGTTGCGCTAATTCATCTGCTGCGAACTTTTTCCAAAACAAAAGGGCTCCCCATCGGGGAGCCCAACCTTCACAGCATCAGACTTTCGTGAACTCAGATTAGACCCAGCCTCGGAGCTTCATAGCCTCAACAACTCTCTGGACCGAAACGAGGTATGCAGCCAGCCTTGGGTGAACTTTCTTCTCCACGCTGGTGTTATGCACAGCCCAGAACGCGGCGGTCATCTTCTCATCCAGAAGCTTGTGGACATCCTCGAGCTTCCAGTAGAAGTTGTATGCACCCTGAACCTGCTCAAAGTAAGAAACAGTAACACCACCCGCATTAGCGAGGAAGTCAGGGATAACATAAACGCCGTTCTCGTAAAGAATTTTGTCAGCCTCAGGAGTAGTAGGACCATTGGCAAGCTCGCAGGAAATCTTCGCCTTAATTCTCGAAGCGTTTTCTGTTGTTATAACATTCTCAAGAGCAGCTGGGAAAAGCACTGTAACCTCAAGCTCGAGAAGTTTCTTGTTAGCCTCAACAGGGTCCTCATCAAGTTTCTCGCCCTCAGGATAGGTAGCTATTTTACGGTTTTTGATTTTCCAATCCACGAGTTTTTTGGCATCAAATCCATTCGGGTTGTAAATAGCGCCGGAAGTATCGGATACGGCTACTATTTTCATACCAAGAATTTCCTCGGCAAGGAGTGCTGCGTGTTGACCAGCATTACCGAATCCCTGAATAGCCGCAGTAGCACCCTCAAGCTTTATTCCGAGTGCTTTCGCAGCCTCTCGTGTTGCGTAGATGCCACCTCTTGCGGTCGCATCGCCTCTACCCTGAGAACCAAAAAGCTGAACTGGCTTACCAGTTATAACACCAGGATGATGTTCATGGACTATGGATTCGTATTCGTCCATCATCCACGCCATTATCTGTGGCGTAGTGTAGACATCGGGAGCGGGAACATCCTTAGTTACACCGAGAATGTGCGCCACCTGACGCATATAGCCACGAGCCAGCCTTTCTTTCTCCGCATCGGACATTTCCTTAGGATTACATACCACACCACCTTTACCGCCGCCGAGAGGAATGTCGACTACTGCTGTTTTCCATGTCATCCATGCAGCAAGAGCCCTGACAGTATCTATGGTCTCATTGGGGTGCCACCTTATTCCGCCCTTGCATGGGCCACGAGCATCATTGTATTGGACTCTGAACCCGTGGAATACCTTCACACTGCCGTCGTCCATTCTCACGGGGATTGTGAAATGATACTCCCGACGAGGCCATCTTAAAATTTCATGAGTAGCCTCATCGAGCCCCAGCAACTCCGCAGCTTCATCGAGCTGCTTTTGCGCGATTTTGAATGGATTAAGTTCTTCTGGCATGACCCTCTCCTTTGTTTTGGTGACTTTTTCATACTTTACTCAACATAGGCTTTTGAAATTATTGGTTTGTGAAAATTTTGTCAAGCAAAATCGAACATCCCGATAGCACTTTTATCTGACGAGATAGCAACAAGTTACAGCAAAAACAAAAAGTTTTGTTTAAAATATTTTTAAATCTAAACAACATTTTTCCACTCAACAGCTCATAAACAATTTTTTTGCTCGGTTTTACTTGTTTTTATGTGAATAATTG
>JAGGRZ010000053.1 GCA_021159335.1 bacterium | reverse complement strand
AGAAAGAACACTTGATCGAGACAGATCGGCAGGAAAAGAGAAAGGCAAAAAGGATGCTCGTGCTAACCATTTTTAACACTGGTCAGCCGCTCGATAAAGAGATTGCCGAAAAAATTTTCCAGCCTTACGCAAGCCTAAAGGGAAAAGGAGCCGGAATGGGACTATTCTATGCACAGCAGGTAGTATTAGCACATAACGGAACAATCGATGTCAGGAATACCAGTAACGGTGTAGCATTCGATGTGAAAATTCCCGTTTGAGCCTAATGGGTTAAAGCATAGATAAGAATATTTGTTCCCATCTTGAGGGCTGCGAGCCTTTTTTCAGGTGGGTCACCGTGAACCGAGGGGTCATCCCAGCCATCCGCTATATCTGACTCGTAAACATAAAAAAGAACCAACCTGCCATCCACAAAAATTCCGAAACCCTGCGGCGGTTTACCGTCGTGTTCGTGTATCTTAGGGAGACCACTCGGAAAGTCATAGTAACAATGGTAAATCTCGTGCTCGAAGGGCAACTCAACGAGTTTCCTGTCTGGAAAAATTTTCTTAACTTCTCTCCTGAATGCCTTATCGAGCCCATAATCGTCATTTACGAGTAGAAAGCCGCCTGCCTCCATCCAACGGCGAAGATTGGCTGCTTCCTCATCCGTGAAATAACAATTACCGTGTCCCGTCATAAAAATGAATGGATACTTAAAAATCTCCTCGCTCGCTGGTTCGACATACTTTCCAGTAGCGAAAACATTTATTCCCGTTCGCTCTCTCACGAATTTGGCAAGATTTGGCAGTTCAGTTGGTCCATTATACCAATCGCTTCCGCCACCGAATTTCAACCTTACAAGCTCAACCCCATCTGTAGCGACTGATTCCTGAGCGTAAACGCTACCGAAAAGCAAGAAAACGAGCAGAACAACTAATATTTTCATATTTTTCGTTATCATCGGGACTTCTTAAATAATTTAGTTTTCGAGGCTTGCTTTTCAAGTTTAGCTTTCTTGCGAGCTTCCTTTTCTGCTTTAATGCGTTTTTGCCTTTCTTTCTCATACTTTTCGATTTTCTCGATAAGAATAACTATACCCTCGCGTTTCTGAAAGGCTCGCCTCAGGTCGACAAGCTCCCTAAGGTTAAAAAACCATGCGGTTATAGGCTCGAAAAACAACATCACCTGACTTGCTATCCAGTTTAAAGGTTTCACAGTCTCGAGAAACATAAGTGCTGGAACAGCCATTCCTCGCTCAGCTATCTCCTTCGCAAGTTTATCGATTGCTGCCTCTTGAGCAGGTGTTATCTCTTCGCTGAACTCCTCCTCCCAGTCAACATGCCAGAAATCAGGATCCTTGGGCATAACGCGCTCCTTAAAAATACTTCAATCATAATATAATAGTTACTAAGCTTAAGTCGAACCATTTGCGGAAAAAGCGGGAAATCAAATAAATATTCTTAGGAACTTTCTTCGTCGGCATTTTCCTGAGACTGTTCAGATGATTCTTCCTCTTCTTTCCTCATTACGACTATGGTTGCACCATCGCCGCCCATTCTTTCGTCGGGTAATCGCAGTTGAGCAACACGCGGGTCAGCATGGAGTTTATCTCTTATAGCGCGCCTCAGCACACCCTTACCTTTGCCGTGCACGATTAAAACCTGCTCCACATCAGACGCTACAGCATCATCAAGAAGTCTATCAACTTTGTCCCATGCCTCCTCAGGAGATAAACCGCGAACATCGAGCTTCTTCGGAACCACTCTCGGCTCGTAGTTTATACCACCTTCCTTTTTTCTTTGTGCTCGCTTGCGTTCATATTCGGTCTCGGTATCCACACCGCTTGAGTGTATCCTTAAAGTCATCCTACCGACGAGTATTTTCACGAAGCCCTGCTCATCAGTTCCTTCCATAACATCACCCCATTTGCGTAGCCTGTAAATGAAAACTCGTTGCCCCGGTTCAAGCTTTTTTGGCATTCCCATTCTCTGTGCGACCGCTTTCTCGGCTCGCTTAAGTCGCGCCTTTAACCGGGATATGAATTCATTAGCCTGCTTTTGCTTTTTGTAAAGCTGCGGTTTTTCGGCTATTATTTTTTCCCACTCCTCGCGAATTCTGTCTATCTCGCGTTCGACTGCTGCGGCAATGCGACTATCGCGCAAATCCTCATAAACCCGCCTAAGACGCGAAAGCTCTTTCTCTTTCTCTCTATTAGATATTATGAGCCCTTCAAGAATCTGCCTTTTAGCCTTTGCATCGGCAAGTTCCTCGGACAGCCTTCTCTTAATATCCTCCACCTCGCGGATTTTTCGCCGTAGCTGTGTCAACACATCCGACAGTGCATCACCGCCCGATGTTAGCTCCTTAGCTCTCGTAAGAATTTTTTCAGGGAAACCGAGCATCTGCGCTATCTGGGCTGCCCAACTACGCCCGGGAACACCAACAAGAAGCCTGTATGTAGGCTTCATTTTATCTTCGTCGAACTCCATCGCAGCGTTAACGACATCGTCCCTTTTAGCTGCCAGTCCGAGAAGACCACCAATGTGGGTGTTAACTATAGTCGTGGCGCCTTTCTCGATAAGGTGTTCAAGAAGAGCCCATGCTAACGGAAGACTTTCCTGAGGGTCAGTCGCGCTTCCAAGCTCGTCAAAAAGAACGAGAGAATTTTCATCTGCCTGTTCAGCCGCCTGCTTGTAATGCAGGATGTGGCTTGCGAAAGACGATATGCTCGACTCTACTGATTGTTCGTCGCCTATGTCGGCAAAAAATTTCGTGAAAACTGGTATTATAGTTTTGCTTTGAGCTGGCACAGGAAGTCCACACATGCCCATCAAAATCACGAGTCCGATAGTTTTTAGAGCTACCGTTTTGCCGCCCATGTTGGGTCCCGTTATTATTACGCATCGCGTTTTCGGGGAAAGCTCAATGTCGAGAGGAACCACATTGTCCTTGCCAAGTTCAAGGTGCAGGAGAGGGTGTCTCGCCTCAACTATCTTTACAGGACCATCGGGAATAACGGTCGGCATGTTTGCGTCGATGGTATCGGCGAATTTTGCTATAGCCGCCGCGAAGTCAAGCTCATGAAGGATTTTTAGGTTGTTAAGAAGCTTTTCAGCGTATGCAGCAACGATTTCCGAGAGTGTTCGCAGGATTCTTGTCCGCTCCTGCTTCGCTTCAAGCTCTATTTCTCGAAGTTGATTGTTCAGCGGCACCACCTCAAGGGGCTCCACAAACAACGTTGCGCCAGTAGCCGAGCGGTCATGAATAACCCCGGGAAGATGTGACTTGTGCTCCGCTTTGAGCGGAAGAACGAACCTCTCATTCCTAAGCGTGATCAACTGCTCCTGCCAAAAATCCGCATACTTCTCGTCCTCGAGCATCGACTGAAGTTTAACCTGAAGCTTGTCGTGAATCACTTTCCGCTCTGCCTTAAGCTGCGTCAACCTTTCCGATGCCTCCTCCACGAAAACTCCCGGCGGAGCAATAAAGCGGTCTATATTTCTGTGCACAGCAGTGGTTTCTGAAAGCCCGTCAAGCATCGAACGCAACCTTGGATATCTGTCTCTGTCCCGGGCAAGTTTCATTACTCTATGCGTTAATCTGCTTAATTTCGATATTTCCCATAGCTCTTCTTCGGTGAGGACACCTTCCTTGGTGGCTTTAACTATGAAATCCTGTGGGTCGCCGAGTCCCGTCAAATCGGGTTGACCCGATGTGTTAAGAAGGTTTCTTACCTCAGAAATTAGTTCCTGCTGCGCTTTGATAGCCTCTGGGTCTGAAAGCGGTTTTATCCCGCGAACTCGCCGTTTGGCAGTCTCTGATTCGCAGAATGTCTCGATCCGTTGTATTATTTTCCCGAACTCGAGCACCTCAAGCGTGTGCGCGAGTGGGTCAATCAACGACTCGATGGCTGGTATTTTGATATTTTCTTCGCCCATCGTGGTAAAATAAAAATGGGCGGTCAACCCGCCCAAAGCATTTTTTACACAAACTATACAAAATGCTCAAAACCAAACTTAATCCTGCCTTGACGCGCCGATTTTCAAATACCTTCGCCTCGCCCGTTATCTCCCGCCGCCTACAGCCGGGATGGTAAACCTAATCACCTCTTTATTGTTTGAATCGTAAGCAGCTATCGTTATAGAGGCTTGAATCGGCATGTTCATATCGTAATTCGGAACGAGCTGAACGGTAAGCTTGGTCGACTTTTTCTTCTTGAGGTTCTTTGATTTAAGAACAGGTTTCTCGAAAACTTTGTCCGTATAGTCGACGACCTCGAGTTTAAGATTTTTATCTGAAAGGTTCTTTATTTTCACAGTTAATTTGGTTTTGAAATCGTTGCCTTTGCCGAAGTCGAGATATAGCGGGTCAGGAACAACTCTTATGCCCTTCTCCTTGTTAAACCAATCGGCGGTGTCGAAATTGGTTGTGAATGTTAGAGATGCCAATCTTCTCGTGGGGTCATTGGACATTACTCTTATGGACTTCCTCGTTCTGTGCCTGTATCCTCTGGTGCGGAAATATGCCGTAAGCTTCGTTCTTTCGCCCGGAGCAAGTATTCTTTTTTCGAGCGGTGCAGCTGTGCAGCCGCATGTGGGTCTCACGCCTTTTATCACAAGCGTGTCCTCGCCTATATTTCTAATCTCATATGTGTGAACCAATCTAAAATTGCCAGGAACACAATAACCAAAATCAAAACTCCTTGAATCGAAATCTATTCGCGCCTTGGAAAGCGAATCCGGCATCGGAACTTGCCGAGTCGCTGGCTGTCTCGGTTGCTGCTGAGTTTGGAGCTGCGCAAAAGCTATCGTTAATAAAATTAATGCCGCAACAGTTACAGTAACCACTCCTCGCATAATAATACCTCCTTGTAATTATAAGAACTTTCCATAATAAAAAATCGAATATAGTTGTCAAGATATTTTTGGCGAAAGTTTTCTAATAAGCTCCTTTTCCGCTCAAGACAGCTGGTATGGTTTTTAGAAGAATTTTTATGTCAAGCCATATGGACCAGTGTTCGATGTAGTAAATATCGAGTTGCACCATCTGAGAGAATGGCAAATCGGAACGCCCTGAAACCTGCCAAAGACCCGTCATGCCCGGCGTAACATCGATTCTTCTTAATTGCCATTCCTCGTATTCTTTCACCTCTCTCTCGAGGGGTGGTCTCGGTCCCACGAGTGACATCTGCCCGAGAAGAACATTGATAAGCTGGGGAAGTTCGTCCAGCGAGTATCTGCGTAAAAACTTACCTACAGGTGTTATTCGGGGGTCATCCTTGATTTTAAAAATCGGTCCTTCCACTTCGTTTTTGGCAAGATATTCCTCAAGCCTCTTTTCAGCATCTTCATACATAGAGCGGAACTTAAGCATAATAAACTTGCGTCCGTTTCGCCCTATGCGTTCCTGCTTGAAAAACACGGGTCCCTTGCTGGTAACTTTTATAAGCAAAGCGATCAATCCGAAAAGAGGTGACAAAACAACAAGCATTACCAACGAAACCACTATATCCATTATCCGCTTCAGTGTGCGTTGCCACCCCTTTAAGGCAAGGTCTTTGAATGCTATAACCCTTAGTTCACCTGATTGTTCTATCGAAACTCGTCCTTTAAGAAGATGCCAGAACTTCGGCACCAGACTGAATTGAACCTGTTCCTTTCGACATTCGTAGATTATTTTCAGGATCGTCTGTTCGTCCACCTGTGGACTTGCCAGTATCACCTCATCGTATTGTCCGCTTATGAGGATTTCGCGAAGATTCTCGAGTTCGCCAAGATATGGAAGGTCAGCGGTGCACCTTTCTCCACGAATCGAAACCATTCCGACCAAGCCGGCAGCTGAAAGCCTATCCTTGCTGATGCTATCTATTATCTGTTGAGCAAAGTTATCGCAACCTATAATAATTTTTCTTGCAACGCCTATTTTCCTAAGCACCATCTTTCTCAGAATAGATTTTACGGCTTGCTTGTACGCGAAGCAGAGTATAGCCGATGTTCCCGCACCCGTAATCATGACGAGCCTTGAATAGAAGTATCCCCGGTATGTGAACGCCAGCGCCATAGGCAGTATCATTGCCAGTATCGACGCCCATATTACTCTTAATCCCTCGCGCCAGAAATTTACCGAAAAATCTGGGTTATGAAGTCCTCTTGCTCTGTAGACTATAGCCCAAAATGCTGCAACGATTATTATCGGAATGTGGTATTTAGGGAACGGCTGAAAGTCCACGACCTCAAACAGCCCGGAGCGGAATCTTAGCCACCACGCGAAGGAAAAACCAGCTATAGGGAGCAAAAGATAACCGAGCCAGATTATCTGTTTTGCTGCTCTTTCAGCGCTTCTTCGCAGAACCATTTCGCACCACCATAGAAATTGTATGTGTCGTATTGCTTACCGCAAGCTCAAAGGAGGTTCAAGACCAATCCGAATTACTCAAAAGGTGTTTGTATCAATCATCTCCTCCAAATTTTTCATAATATTTTCATCAAATTCAACTTCGACAGACTCTATTTCATCGCCAATGAACAGTAGGTAGGTTTTAACCTCATTCGGGTTTATACCGAGCTCCGAAGCCAGCGCGAGACGATAAAAGTTAACTTGCGTTTTGTAGAAAAGTTCTTTATCGGGATTTCGCCCCCCGGTCTTGTAATCCCATATCATAGGGGGTGAGAATACGACCACATCGGCAACTCCATTTACGACCAAATTCCCCGACCTCAAAACGAGCTGAACTTCCTTCTTATTATTGCTCTTTGAGAGAATTTCGTGCCACTCCGAATTAAAAAACCTCATGAGAACTGGATAGATAGACTTTTCTCCTATTTTTTCCGCAATAGCTTTTAAGCTCTCCGCACTATCGAACGGCGCCAGCGATAACGCCTGATGAACCAGTCTCCCCCAGTTTAAACTACCACTTTCCATCTCATAATGAAACTCTTCGTCAAACCGAATCCCCGTTACTATCTGCGCAGCCTGTCGGGCAGAAAGCATTATCAGAGATTTTCTCGGCACTGGTTCACGAGCCAACGACCAGTAAGCCGGGATGTGCGCCGGTCGTGGCTCCGAAATAGGCTCAAAAAGCGGTGGGAGGTCCTCGTAATCGAGAAACTGATAATCTTGCTCTGATATGACACCTTCCTTAACTGGATTTTCGAAAAACCACTTGTAGTAAGTGTTATTATTCTTGCAAATAATGGCCAGATGGTCTTTAGCGCGAGTTAACGCAACATAAAACAACCTTTTTTCCTCAGCGTCTGCTTTGGCAGTGCTTATGCTTTTGGCACGATTAAGTATTGGATTATCGAGCTTCTTGATTTTGGGAAACACGACTCCTTCCAATTCAGGGCACAAGTAAACTTTATCATCCTTTTTCCCATGCGATTCGACCACCACCACAAAAGGCGCCTCAAGTCCTTTTGCGGAATGAATTGTACTTACTCTAACCGCATCCAAAGTTTTCAACGGTTTAGCGTAACCAACCTGCCCGATTTGCGCAATGTTCTCAAGATATTCCACAATGTCGCTCAACGACTCACCACCTGAAGAAACGCTTTTGACCATTCCCAAAAGTTTCATTATATTCTCAAAAGCTGTATCGCCTGTGGTCGCCGAAAGGGCAGCAATAAATCCGTAGCCAAAAAGAAATTCATCAAGAATTTTATCGGGGGGCAGTTTATCTACCTTATCAATAAGGGCAGACAAAATTTTATACGCCCTGCAAAGTGGGTCAAATCTTTCGTCCTGCGCATTTTGCGCATAAATTTTGAGCCTCATCCAAAGCGATTTCTCATTAATTCCGAGCTTATCCGTTATCTCCCCGGGTTTCAAGCCAAACGCATTCGATGTTAAAAGCAAAAACAAAGCGCCGTTGTTCTCGAACGGGTTCAAAAGAAATTGCATGAGGCTAAGGATTGTCTTTACTTCCTCCGTGTCGAAAAAACCTCTTTCCACCAGCGGAACCGCCGCTATTCCCGCCTGACGCAGCTCTTTTATTATGTTGAAAACTACATCGCCCTTTCGCGTAAGGACCATTATATCACCAGGCTGCAACCTGCGTGCTTGTTGGCTATCCTCATCCACGACAAAAATTTCTCGTTCACCGCTGAGCAAAGAAAGAACATACCGCGCAGCAAGCTGGTATTCTTTAAAAGGGCAGTTTTTTGGATACGGGATTATCTCAAAGATTGGCTCTATCGCGCTCTCACGCCTTGAAACCAGTTCCTGATGTCTTGGCTCGTATTGATTCTCAGAGGGGTTGAACAAAACGCTGAAAATTTTATTAAGCCTATCCTCAAGAAGTCCTTTAGATGTTCTATAGTTTTCCGCAAGTTCCACAGGTTCGAAACCTTTTTCGGTCGCGAATTTTTCACCTTTGCGCATCGTTTCTACCTCGGCGCCGCGAAACCAGTAAATTGATTGCTTCTCATCACCCACCATAAGGCCACCCTTGCAGCGCGCGAAAAACCAGTGCAAAATATCCCACTGAAGCGGTGAAATGTCCTGAAATTCATCAACAAGAAGCTGATGAGGAACTATATCATCAACAATCTCATCGCCCATGCTGTAGACGAGTTCCCTCGTCAGAATTAAAAGGTCCGCATAATCAAGGGTTGATGCCTTATCCCTGCCACGCCATACAAAATCCTCGAATTCAAGGTAAAGTTTCGCAAGGTTAACGCAGGCATAAGCATAGTCATCTATCAGCTCGTAGTTCGCCAGAGATATGATGTTAGTTTTCAATTCTTTTACCCTTTTTATTAAGCCTTTTTTAACTGGGTCTTTGTAACTGCCGGATAGTTTAAACTCTTCAATTTTAGAAATATCAGTTTCCTCTAATGGGAATTTGCTTTCAGCTATGACCGACGCCAGCTCTCGGGCGTTAGCAATTGCCCTGCCATCGAAGCTCTCAAGTTCGGTCGCAACTTTTTTCGCTTCTTCCTTAATTTGATTGAACCAGCTTATACAAAGCTTCTTCCATGCATTTCCAAGCTCTGCTGGATTGGACTCCGCAAGGATTTTTATGTGGGTTATGTATTTACTGCGATTAACGAATATTTTGAATATCGTTTCCCTCAAATCTTGCAGAGCCTCGTTCCTTATGAAGAAAAACACGATATCTCGCAAGTCTTCCCTGCGTTTCAGCGAATCCTCAAGAAAATCCCTCACGAGCTCTTCTATGGGTAGTGCCTGCGGTGATACATCGAATCCCGGTGTCAGCCCTGCTTTAAACGGGTAGCGTGCGAGAATTCCACGGCAAAGCGAGTGAATAGTCGAAATTTGCGCTTTATCAAACGATTTATAAGCATTATACCATGTGAGCGCTTGGGTATCTCTCCAGAGGGAATAAAGCATTTCGCCAATGCGAGCGACCATCTCAGCGGTGGCTTTCTCGGTAAAGGTTACGGCAAAAATTCTCGTTACGGCTTCTTCGGGGGGTATGCCACAAGCGATAAGGTCCGCGAGGACATTAACAAAGCGACAAGCTAAAATGCGAGTTTTGCCAGTGCCTGCTCCTGCCCTCACGAATGTGAATCCGGATGCTTTTGCTGCGGCAGCCTGACTTTTATTAAGTTTTTCAGGGCAAATGTTTTTCACATCGCCATACCACCATCAACTCTTATTATCTCTCCTGTTATGTAATCGCTTTCGGGGGAACACAAAAACACCACCACATTCGCGACATCATCAGGTGACCCCGGATATCCGAGCGGTGTGTTATTAATAAAAGTATTTTTCACATCTTCTGGCAGACCTTTAGTCATGTCGGTCTCTATGAAACCCGGTGCTACGGCGTTGCATCTTATACCTTTCTTGGCAAACTCCTTAGCCACACTTTTCGTGAATCCAAGTAAGCCAGCTTTCGACGCCGAATAGTTAGCCTGTCCTGCATTACCAAAAATCCCCACCACCGACGAAATATTGACTATTTTACCGTATTTATTTCGCATCATCGGGCGGACCACAGCTTTAGTGAAGAGAAATGCACCTTTAAGATTAACCCTCATCACAGCGTCCCAGTCCTCGGGGGTCATTCTCAAAATTAAATTGTCCTTCGTTATACCGGCGTTGTTAACGAGAATATCAATTTTTCCCCATAGTTTGTTTATCTGCTCCACCGTCTGGTTCACCTGTTCCCAATCGCTCACATCACAAAGGAAATACTTTGCCGTGCCCCCGTTTTTTTCGATCTCCTCCAACCTTGCTTTCAGGTCATTCTCGTTTATGTCCACCAACGCTACTTTGGCGCCGTTCTCAGCAAGTTTTCTGGCTATAGCAGCGCCGATACCTCTTCCCGCACCAGTAACGATTGCTACTCTTTCGGAAAGTTTCATATTGCCTCTCCTTTCAAAAGTTTCTTTTAGAGGAAATTTGCTCACAAAATCGAGATGGGTCAATAAGTTTTGTGGTCAAGCTCAATAAAAAACTGGGGGACAGGGACTCGAACCCCGACTAGCGGATCCAGAGTCCGCCGTCCTGCCAATTAGACGATCCCCCAGTGCATTTCTAATTTTATTTTGCGCAAAACCTTTGTCAAGACCAAAGTAGTGGTAAAGTTCTGCCATGCTAATTATCAAAATCCTTTCGAACGGTTTTTTAACCATTATTTTATCAATGTGACCAAAACGATGGACAACATCCGCGATTGGGCTTTTGCGATTTTTCTCGGGGCTGTTTTCGGACTAATGGTTTACAAACACTGGGCGTTGCCCATTGGACTCGCTTTCTCACTCATTCTGATACTTTTCGTGCTTAGATTTCCCTATTTCGCTATCGTAATGCCTTTCTACGGTGTGTTTTTCACTCGCTCACTGCATGTTGCAGCCGGGATAAACTACAACTTGCTTTCTTGGTTTCTCCTTGTGGTATTCTATGCTTTTGCCGTGCTCGTCATCCTTCACAGAAGGCCAAACATAATAGATTTTACCCCAAATGCCGCAGTATGGATATCCACAGTTTTCCTTTGTATATACATCATGTATGCACTGCTCGCCAAATACCCCGTTCCCTGGTCTTACAAGGCGGTGGGACATCTTATAATTCTCGATTTCATCCCACTTATCGTGCTCACGATGATACTTACTGACCACACTGAATTCGAGAAAATAGCTTTAGCTTACATAGCTACTATAACAGTAATAATTTTAATATCCATTTTCAAATACAGAGTCGTTGCCCCGTCATTCTTGCAGCGTTTTAACCTTGTCCAAGGACCACCAACGAGCTACGGCAGGTCGCTTGCAGTGGGCGGAATTTTCTCAATCTGGCTTTTCAACCGATATAAAAAAGTGCTTATTAAAGCTTTCGCAATTCTCATTTTCGCTGGATGTATTTATTTTCTTCTAAAAACTGGCACCAGAGGGTCATTAGGGGGATTTGTTATTGGATTCGTCATTTACTTTTTGCTGCTCAAAATCCCGTGGTGGAAAAAAATTTTAGCTGCATTAGTATTTGCAGGAATAATAATAGTTTACTTCAAGTCGGGAGTCGCGGCAACGATGGTCATGCGTATCAAATCAGCCATAAAAGGATTGGAAGTAGCCACCATAACTCGAATATACCTCTACAAAATCGCTATAGAACATATAAAGCAAAGTCCATGGATAGGAGTAGGGGTAGGGGGTTACCATAATCTTGTAACTCATCTGCTATATTATAACTACTATCCGCACAACATGCCCCTTGAGGTCTGGGTTGAACTCGGCATAATAGGACTCGTTACTTACGCATCACTCGTCATATTGACGCTTGTGAGGGGTGTTAAAATCGTTATCAATTACTTTCGAACTGCAAACCCAAAATACGAAATGGGACTTCTACTGTTTGTGCTCTTCATTTTCGGACTTGCAGTATCCCAAATAAGCGGGAATATTCCCTGGAATTATCATTTCTGGTATTCGTTAGCATTGGTTAACGCGTATTATGTGCTAATAAGAAGAGAAACAAAAAATGCGAGGGTTCAAAATGGATAAGAAAGTAAATCTTCTCGTGGTAGGTGGTGGCGCGGCAGGAATGAGCATAGCTGCTGCCGCAAAAAGAGCTCAGCCTGAATGGAATGTAACAGTAATAGAAGCAGGTGAATGGATATCATTCGGGGCATGCGGCATTCCATATTATATAGACGGTCGGGTCAAAAGTATAGATGATCTTGTCGTTTTAACTCCCGAAGACGCCCAAAAGAAGAAGGGAGTAAATGCTCTGGTAAAGCACATCGTTGAGGATGTCGATGTTAACGCCCATAGAGCTTTGGTACACGATATAGAGGGTGATAGAACTCTCGTATTCGAGTACGAAAAGCTTGCCATAGCCACTGGCGCAAAGCCGATAATACCATCAATTCAAGGAACTAATTCAGAGGGAGTTTTTTCCATAAGGTCACTCTATGATGCAATAAAAATTAGGCGGTTCATAGAGGAAAACTCACCTAAAGAGGCTGTCATAATAGGCGCCGGATTCGTTGGGATGGAAATGGCGGAATCTTTGACCATGCTCGGAATCAAGGTAACGGTAATAGAGCTTCTGCCGACAGTCTTGGGACTTTACGACTCTCAAATGCGGGATGCCGTCATATCAGAAGGAAAAGACAACGGAGTCGACTTCAAACTGGAAGAACGGGTCTCAGCAATAGAAACTAAAAACGGTAAGGTATCAGCTGTGCACACCGACAAGGGCGATTACAAAGCCGACATTGTTATAATGTCAGTAGGGATACGACCCAATGTCGAGCTTGCTCGCAAAATAGGGCTTGAACTGGGTGCTGGCGGAGCTATCTATGTAGACCTTAAAGGTGCGACAAGTCGGCCGAACATTTTCGCAGCAGGAGACTGCGCGCAAATAAGAGACCTGATAACGGGTAATTGGATTTGGGTGCCTTTGGGAACCACCGCCAACCGACAGGGAAGAGCAATAGGATATACCATAGCAGGGAAATCAACGCCGTTCAGGGGAATAGTCCGTTCCGCGGTAACAAAATTCTTCACACTCGGAATTCAGGTTGTGGGTATGCCGAAAGAGGAGGGCACAAAGTTGGGTTGGAAGCTGGTCGAGACAACGATAAAGTCATCATCGCACACACACTATTATCCTGGCGCGAAAACAAGCTGGACCCATCTTTATGCCGACGCGACCACACTGAGAATCCTCGGGGGACAGTATGTCGGACCAGCGGAATCGGTCAAGCGTTTCGATGTGATCGTCGCTGCAGTCTCCAACAGAATGACCGCCGAAGACCTTGCATACATGAACATACCTTATGCGCCACCCGTGGGAACGGTGTGGGACCCGATAAATATCGCGGCATCAAAGCTCATTAAATCCTGATAGGCGAAAGAATCAACGGGGACCCCGAAAACTTAAAGCTTATCGCAAAAAACTAAACATTGGGTAATATAAACGGGTTGGAAGGAAAATTCATATTACTTCGAGTCGCTTATACTTTCTTCTGAACGGTTCAAAGTTTCGCCCGCCCGCTTCGTAGAATTTACTGAAGAACTCGACAAACTGCAACCTTGCGGGGTGCACGAACGCTCCGAGCGCAGAGAAAATTGAATAAAACAGATGGCCACCGATTAGAACCAATATTCCCACGATGAAAAGCGCACCTTTCATTTTGGTGGTCAGGTCAGTTATAACACCGGCTACTATGCTCGTGGAAAGCCCAAGCGCCGTTATCCTTACAAAAGACAGAATGTCCGAGAACAATCCTATGATACCGTATAAGCCATCGAATGCAAGAGCTTTGCCTATAGATTGAGCTATAGAATAACCCGCCAGCGGACCGATAATACTATGACCCAGAACTATTCCCGCAGCACCCAATTTTATAAGACTAACTCCGGCAACGCCCCAGCCAGGAACTTTATCAGGCACAACATAGTGGATAAGGAAAAGTCCCAGTCCAACAGTTTCCACCACCCAGGCTATGTTTACAAAAACTCCGTGGAACTTTCTCATAAAACTTTTTGCCTGCTTAACAGCGACATAAAGCGAGAGCAAAAAACCAACCGAAAGCTGCACGGCGCCGAAGGCTATCGAAATAGCGAAGAAAAGCATGATATCATTTAGTGGGTCAAATAATTTTAACTTTAACGCGAAAGCTGCAAGCCCAGTCGCCTCTGATGGCTCGGGAAGTGCTATTCCAAAATAGCTTCCGGTTATTATTCCAGCGCCGATAGTGGCTATTCCCACATACAGTATCATGCGCAGAAATTTTCTCGTTCCGGGAGCTTTAAACTTCATTAGCCCGGCGAGCGCGATGAGAGTCAATATTAATCCGTATCCCGCGTCTGTGAGGCAAAGCGCAAAATATATGGCAAAAAATGGGGCAATAAACGGGGTAGGGTCAACCATTCCCTTCACCGGACGACCGTAAAGGTCGGTTACGACTTCAAAGGGTTCAATAAGCCTCGGATTTTTCAATGCGACAGGCGGGTCGTCCTCGGGCAAAACGGGAAGCTCCAAAACCTCAACCGTCTCAAATGTAGCCTCAAGTTTTCTTTTCAGCTTCTCAAACCTTTGTTTCGGAACCCATCCCTGAATGGCGAATGTCATGTCGGTTTTAAGCGCGGTGGAAAGCGCGTTATACTGCGCAATAGTCTGCTCAAGTGAATCGGCAGCAGCCCATAGCGACGGCACGAAATCACCGTATCCTCGCACGCTCGATGTTATCTCCGAAAGCTTCTGCTCAAGCTCCGAAAGCTTTTGCTCAAGTTTTTTTATTTCGTTTGCCGCGGTATCCACAAACTCTCGTGGCTCCCACCTCGCAAACTCGTATCGAGTAAGTATCTGTTCTACATCCTTCGCCGCATCCTTGTGAAAAACAACGATAAGGTGAGCGCCCTCATGAGTAATACTCACAAGATTGAAGTAAGCGAGTTCGTTTTCCTCAAGTTTTTCCGCAAGCTCATCAAGCCGCCTTTGAGGAACCGTACCCGCTATTATCCTCGTGTAATTTGTCTCGCCTATGTCCTTTAACGGCAATGGACAGCTTTTCCATGGTTGAAGTGATTCAATTTTACTTTTTATTCGGTTGGCTTCCGATGAAAGTCTATCCCGTTCATCTTTTAGCTTCTCCAGTTCCGAAAGAATTTTGTCTATATCGCACTTTTTTATAAGGTTCTCAACTTGTTTGGGAGAAAGAATAGGCTTGGGCGGCTTACGCTCAAGGTTCTCCACGACAAATTTAGCTGCGCTGTCGAGACGCGAAAGTTTCGTCTCGAGGTCTGATACATCCATATCGGGTGGATTTATCGGTTCCACATGGACGACACTTTCCTGCTGCAAAGCCTCGACTATAGCGTTCCAGTCGGGTTTGTATCCAATTATCCCGACCTTTTTCATCGGAACTACAGCCATCACAGCTCCTTCAGTACCATGTCCACAAGCTTCTCGCTAAGTTTATCGAATCTCTTACTAAGCTCCTCGATGGTCTTTTTAGTCTGTGCCTCAATTTCGTTTATCTTGCCTTCCGCAGCTTTAATCCCCTCTTTGGTGGCTTCGTTAAGCTTTTCCTTTATCAATTGCTCGAGTTTCTCCTTCTCAGCCTCTATTTTGGCTTTCGTTTCCGCAACCATTTTTTTCGCTTCCGCCTCCGCCTTGGCGATTCTTTCCGCTGCTTGCTTTTCCGCTTCTTTAATCTTCTCTATTTCTCTTTCCATTAACGCTCCTTCTCCTGACTTTCGGTTGGTTCCGTCAAAATGGGCTTCTTACCCTTGCCCATTATACTTGATCCGTGAAAGTATGCTCCCTCTTCAATAACGAGCGAGCTTGACGAAATATTCCCCTCAACCTTGGCAGTGCTGGCAAGATATACCTGTTCCTTAGCATTTATGTCGCCTTTAACCGAACCCGCAATGTGAGCAGTATTGCAGTTTATCGTTGGCGAGATTATTACACCTTTTTTCCCCACGGTTAGATGCCCTGTCGTGGTTAGCTTACCCTCGAGCCTGCCGTCAATCCTTATGCTCCCCTTAACGCTAAGCTCGCCCGAAAACACCGAACCTTCCCCTATCAACGAGTCGAGGTTCTCGTCAGGGTCGTTGTTCTTTTTGCTACCAAGAATACCCATACAACTCTCCCCATGGATTTAGATATTTAAATTATCCAATCATTTTTAAGTTCAAAGAAATTTTTTGGCAGGATTTTGAGGAATTTCTCGCATTAGACTGTTATTCGCTTCAGTTCTTCCTCGAGTTCATCTATTTCGGGATTTGGCTTTGCTTTTGCAAGAAGGTCCCATCGGTTTTTGAAAACGGCATACTTGCTTGATGTATTACCCCGTCGACCTTTCTCTCTATGATAATCGGTTTTCAGCGTTATAAGCGAAAGATGCTTTATTTCGTCGTGAGGTATAATGTAAAATGTATGCGTGCCATCGTAATCGAGGATAAAAATGCAGTAATCAACTGGCTTTGCAGGAACGGCGAACCTGTAATATATGCTTGGTGGATGGTTTTTGGGGATGTGATAAATAGTTTGCGTGCTCGTCCCTGATATTGCGCATTTATGTCCATTTATAAATACTTCAAGAGCACCGCTCCGTTTGCGCCGTATGCATACCCTGTATCCCATCTTCTCGGCAAGTTCCTTGACCACTGCGATGTAGGCGACTTTTTTGGCGCTGCGGGGTTTATTTCTCTCGAGCAACTGCTTTTCAAGTTCTTTAAGGTCGCAGCAGATTTTGAGTTGCTCAAGCTTTTTTGTTAGCTGACGCTTCTTCTGAATAACACTGTATCCCTTATCGAAAAAGGACCTGAACAGTCCCGCTGTGTTCTGCCTTGAGAATCCGAAGTGTTTACCTATTTCCTCAAGTGTAGCAAGATTTTCGACCATCTCTTTGAATTTCTTGAATCCGCCCTTATCCTTGTACTTCTTATCGAAGCGCTCTATCTTTTTTTCTCTGCTCATTTTCATTTCTTGCCGCGCCTCCTTCAAAATTTATTGAACAAAGTGCTTATGAATAATTAAAATTCCAAAATCGATATTAAGCAAGTTTTTTTCGTAATTCGAAAGCTTTGGCAAGATTTTTTATCAGGTAAGCAGTGGTTACAGCGCCAACCCCACCAGGGACAGGTGTTATCGCTGCTGCCTTCATACTGACTTCCTCAAAGTCAACATCACCAACGAGTTTGCCGTTAACGAAATTTATCCCGACATCTATCACAATAACGCCATCGGAAACCATTTCTCGTTTTATAAGTCCTGCTTTTCCCGCTGCTGATATGATTATTTCAGCATTTTTAAGTGAATCTTGCAACTCTTTTGTTCTTGAATGGCATACAGTTAATGTTGCATTACCATAGTCATTCTTCCAAAGGAGCATAACCGAAAGCGGAAGACCAACGGTAAGGCTTCTACCGATAAGCGTAATGCGTTTTCCAGCAGTTTTTATCCCATAAAATCGCAAAAGCTCCACGACAGCTCCAGCCGTTGCAGGAACAAAAATAGGATTGCCCGCCATAAGTCTCCCCAAGGAATCGTAGCGCTGGCAATCGATGTCCGAAATAGGGGGGATAAGTTCCGCAAGCTGCCAGAAATTTATGTGTTTCGGCACTGGACGCTCTATTATTATACCGTCCGGGTTCAGCGACTCTATCGCATCTCCAATTTTTTCCTGTGCTTCATTTTCTGTTATCTCATCGGACAACTCGAGGAGCTCAAACTCGAAACCAAGAGCGCTAAGCTTTTTGCTTTTAGAGCGAACATACTGTTTGCTCGCTTCGTCACCGCCGATCATCACAGAAAGAAGTTTGGGCACACCTTTATACTTTTCCGCAATGATTCTGGACTCCTCGTAAAGTTTTTCTGCGACTGGCTTTCCCTTCAATACTTTGTCCATAGGGAACTTTCCTCGACTTGATAAATAGTATTATTAAAGGATGCTTTGTTCTAATCAGCCAATGCCTCAATTATCTGGGCGAAAACAGCATTTTTGTCCCTTTCGATAATTACTGTAGCTTCCGATGGGCAGGCTGTTGCGCAGGCACCGCATCCCATACAGCTCTCAGCGTTAACATAAACCTTATGCTTGACTTCGTCGAATACTCTTGCGTCATATTCGCACGCATCAATGCAATACTGGCACCCTACACACGCTCTTTCCCGAACATAGGCGATGCGACTTCTATTCGGCAATGACTCAACGATAGCGTATTTTGCCGCCTGAATCGCTGCCGCTCTGCCGTCCATAATGGCTTCCTCAGCCCTCATAGGCATCCTGCAGGACCCCGCAACGAAAATCCCTGCAACCTTCGTTTCCTGGGGAGAAAACTTTGGGTCAAGTCCGTTAAGGAAACCATCCTGCGAGCCAATCTTTTCAAGAATGCTTTTAGGGGGATGAGGGTCGAGACCAGTTTGAAGAACTACATAATCAGGCTGTATCTGTAAGTCGGCGCCTATTATCGGGTCATACGCTATAACTTTTACCGCCTCATCCTCAACAATCACCTCGGGTTCCTTGTCAGGGGTATATCTGACGAACAATACTCCTAAATCTCTTGCCTTGAGATAGTCGAGTTCGTTGTGCCCATAAGTTACTATATCTCTGTTAAGGACCCAAATCCGCGCGCTGGGATTCTTCTCCTTTATTTTTATGGCAAGCTCCATAGTTTTCTCGCAGCAAATCCTGTTACACCAAGGTCTGTAATCATTTCTGCTATCCGCACACTGGATGAAAACCACCTCGGCGGGTTTTTCCTTTACCAGAACTCCTCTTTCGAACTCATCCCATAACAGGACCTTCGGGCTTTTGCCATATCCGAATTTTTCGGTTTTATGTGCGTCAGCGCCAACCGCCACAATAACCGCACCAGCGATTATTTTTCTTATCGTGCCACCCTCCGAGCTAATAGCAACTTTAAACTCACCCGCTGAACCCTGTATGTCAACCACCGTTGACTTAATTATTATCTCTACATCCTTATTTTCTTTGAGTTCACTGATTAGCTTGCTCAAATACTCACCAATAGTCGTGCTTCCCAGCTTCCCCAGTCCATCGATGTTCACGCCACCGACTTTATCTGCAGATTCTACTACCGTTACTGGAACGCCAAACTTGATTAGAGTTGACGCAGCACTAAGTCCGGCGAGTCCACCACCGATAACGACCACTCTTCTTTTCGGCTTTTTAGGTTCAGGTGGCATATACAGGAAATCTTTCCTTCTTCCATGTGTTATTCTCGCGATCTCCATCGCAATCTGCTTCAAAACAAACTCTGTCCTCACCTTATCGGAAACTGTATTGACGCTTGTGAGAACATCCACCATAGTAACATGTGGCGGATTGTCGCTCGCCTCGTTTGCTTTATCAATCAATTTGACAAGATGCGTATAAGGCTGACACGCTGCCACCACTACTTCCTCGAACTCATTGCCCCCTACGAATTCGCCGAATTTCTTCAGCCCATCGGCAAGACATAAAGCATCAACTTGAATTACCTTCTCTACCCCTTCCTTTTCCAGAAGTCTTGATTCCACCGAAGTGAGGTCAATTTTCCCAGCGATAAAGTCCTTACATCGGCAAAGCACAACTCCTATCTTCCCGTTTTTCGGGTGGTTTTGCTTCACAGTCGGGAGAGTTACATTATCTGTTATTCCGAGTTTCTCCGCTATTTCAGCTGCTGCCGCTGATGCCTCGGTGACTGCGTCTGCAATGTCCTTGGGGGAGACAAAAGAACCGGCTGCGAAAATATTTTTCGATGTAGTCTCCCATGAACCGGCTTTGGGAAGCTCAGCGAATCCCCATTCATCCGTTTTCACACCACAGGATTCAGCAAGCTTAAGAACATTAGGCGTCACCACCTGCCCAACTGAGAGCACAATCAGGTCAAAAAACTCAGTTATTCTTTTACCCTCATCATTCTCATAGGCTATCTTCAGTTTTTTAGTCGGCTCGTCAAAGTAAACTTTTGGCACGCGACACCGTGTAAATTCAATTCCTTTCTCCTCCGTTTCCATTTCATAATGATAATAGCCCTTCCCAAAAGCCCTTATATCCATGAAGAAAATTTTGACCTTAGCATTTGGAAGCAGTTCCCTTATTGTTCGCGCTTCTTTCATTGCATACATGCAGCACGCTGACGAGCAATATGGATGCTCCTGCGTTCTCGACCCAACACACTGTATGAATGCAACGCTTTCGGGCTCTTTACCGTCGGAGGGTCTAACTAATTTGCCGAAATTAGGACCAGCGGGCGAATAGAGACGCTCAAGCTCTATTGATGTCACGACATCGGGGAAAATTTTGTATCCGTATTCCGTCATCTCGGTGGGCAAAAATTCCTCGAATCCAGGAGTAAGAAGAATAGCGTCGAATTCTCGCATCTCCTCAGCATCATCACCAATAGTAATGGCGTTTGTTGGACAAACTTTGGCGCATTCGCCGCATTTTGTGCATGCTGAGTCATCAATGGTATAAAGTGAAAAGAGAGCCTGTGGCGACGCCCGATCTATTGCTTTTCTCTTCGTAAGGAAGCCATTGAACTCGTCCTCAATCTCGACGGGGCAAACTTTTGCACATTCCCCGCAGCCGATACAAAGAGATGAGTCCACAAATAATCCCTTGCGGCGCAGGGTAACCGCTTTTTTGCCGTTCTTTTTGTCCTCAGCCTTTACCAAAGTTGTATCCCTGAGCACCTCAACTCCGGGGAATACGAAATCTTTTCTCAAGCAAAATTCACCGGCAGGAAAACCTGTTATTCTTGGTTGCATTCTACATATCCCGCACGCATCGGTGGGAAATTGCTTGTCGAGTTGCATTAATGTCCCACCGGTGTACGTTTTTGCTTCAATAACGGTAACATTGATGCCAGCGGTCGCGAGGTCATAGGCAGCTCTCATTCCTGCGACCCCGGAGCCAACTATAAGCACTTTCTTCTCAGACATTTTTGCCCCCAGTTCTCGCCAAGGGAATTAACAAACTACTTTGCTCTTATTATATTTATCTGTCCAGCGCCTATTTTGCTCGCACCTTCTGTAAGCGTTATGTGCAGCGCTGAAAAACCTATATCCTCGCCTGTTGATGGGTCAACTGGTTTCCAACCCGGCTGTGGTCCTGCCCAAAGCTCAACCCAATAGTGAGGCATGAAAACTCCATCGAAAAAGTATAGCCCACCTACCACACGAGCTGGTATTCCCTTTGCGCGAAGCACAGCGCATAAAATCCGAGCCTTGGCAAGCGAGTTGCCTTTAACCGCTTTTAGCGCCGTTTCTACATCGCTTATGTCAGCGTCAAAACCGATGTGGTCCGCAACCCATCTATTAGCATGTTTGGCGAATTCCCATATGGTTAGGTCATCAAACTGAGATGCTATTTTCTTTATCAGTTCATTATCTTTAGGAATTGCTTCAGTTTTCCTCACATACTTGGTAAGCACCTTAGGTTTGTCCTTTAACTGCTCTAGTTTCCAGCTATTGCGCCCTCTATATTCTTTGGTTTCTATTTCTACCTCTCCTGTAAGTCTTCCGTTAGCATACTTACCCTTAAACCTTTGCCAGCCGAGTTTGTAGTGAAGATTACCCTCAACTTCAATATTTACTTTCGCGCGCAGATATCGAATCGAAAGCGGATTTTTTATGCTTTTCTCCACTTTTATGCCCTCAAGCTTTTTTAACTTAAGCGCCTCACCGACTATCTTGCCAAGTGATTTTATCTTTAACTGAGCCGTATCGGGACATTGAGGCGTGTATTTGGCTACGAATTTTTGGGAAGGTATCTCTATCCTGTAAACTCTGGCATTTGAAGTGTCAACCCAGACATTAACCACCATAGCCCCTATTGTGAAAATTACTTTCTTCGAGGGTATTCCGTCCACATCGCTGAGCTGGGAAGGTGTTGCGGTAAGAGTTAATACTGACATCTCGTCAGTGGAGAAAACTTTAAATTCTTGTGGTTCGGTTTTGTTTATCTTAACGAGCTTCGTTATTAACGCCCAGTGCGCAACATTCCTTTTACCAAGGATGAACAGTTTTTCAGGCGCCTGAATTGAGTAAGTCTGATTTTTGCTTCGTCTCCAGAACTTCACCTTTCCATCCTCATATGACACAAACATCGAATCCTCATCGTCAGCGCGCGTAAAACTTATGAACCTCATTATTGGTTCGAGTTCTGCTTTATGGCGCATTCGCTTTATAACCGAATCTTTAACAACCATTCGCCAACCGGAAAGCTCCCAACCGTTCTCAACGACTTTGAGCATGTAGAACTCTACTCCTATTGGCTTGCCATCCTCGCTTATCGTATAACATCCAACTTCAGGAGGGAATTGCGATATGTCCACAGGCTGGCTCAAAACATTAGATGTTAAAAAGAGCGAAAACACTATTGTGATAATTGTTACAGCCACAGATTTTCTCATCATAGCACTCCGTTTTCAACAAGTTTTCAACAATGTTGATAATTCCCTGTTCAAACAGTTGAAAAAGTTTAAGAACTATTATCGCAAATTGCCGAAATATTGGGTTGTTAACTGCTTCTTTTTAACATGAGGCGGAGTATAATCGGGAAGCAGCACTGGGCTTACCCGATCTGGTGGTATGTCATCGAATTGAGCCAGCTCCTGCTCATACTCGTAAACATGTTGGAGTGATGGTTTGCCCCAATCGCGGAAAACTTCTTTAGCATATATAGCAGCCGATGTCCCGCTGCGCCTGCCGTAAACCACGACATCGAGGAGTGAATTGCCCATAAGTCTGTTGGTACCGTGAACACCGCCGGAAACCTCGCCGCCAGCGAAAAGCCCCGGAACATTAGTGGAACCATCAACTTTAATCGCAAGCCCACCGTTCTGATAGTGAAGTGTCGGATAAACAAGTATCGGCTCTTTCGTTATGTCTATCCCGAACCTGTTGAACATTCTCACCATAGCTGGAAGTTTACGCTGGATGGTTCCTTCGCCGTAAAGAAGGTCTATGAGGGGGGCATCAAGCCAAACACCACGCATGCCCGTTGGCGTTACGACACCCTTTCCACGCCCCCCTTTCTCCACAGGGGCGCATTCTCGTATTATCGCCGCTGATTCAATATCCCTTGGTTCAAGCGGAAAAACGAATTTTTCGCCGTCGGCGTTAACCACATCAGCCCCCGACCCGCGGACTTTCTCCGTAATAAGAAGCCCTACTATTTGCTCTGGGAAGGCAGCTCCTGTAGGGTGATACTGGACTGCTCCAAGGTATCGTATAGGAACTCCCGCTCTGTAACCCATAACTAATCCATCACCCGTAGCACCGTAGTGGTTAGTCGTGGGAAACCCCTGAATGTGAAGTCTACCGAATCCGCCCGTGGCAAGAACCGTCGCTTTCGCGTGGATTATATGATACTCCTCGGTCTCCATGTTATATGTTATGGCTCCTATGCATTCTCCGCGGTCGTTAAGGATCAGTTCTATAGCCGATGAAAATTCGATAATCTGAATATCTTCGGGGTGGTTTCTGACCTCATCTCTAAGAACCCTCATAATGCCTGCGCCGGAGTAGTCTCTGCACGAATGCATCCTCATTCTCGATGTTCCGCCACCGTGCTGAACCATCATAGTGCCGTCAGGATACTTGTCGAACATAACGCCCAGTTCCTCAAGCCACGCAATAGTTTTTGGTGCATCTGTAACAAGCGCTTCCACGAGGTCAGGGTCGTTCATAAAATGTCCTCCGCCGATAACATCGAGATAATGTATTGCAGGCGAGTCTACAGGAGTTACAGCCGCCTGAATTCCGCCCTGCGCCATCATTGTGTTGGCATCACCGATTCGAAGCTTGGTAGTCATTATTACTTTTGCGCCGTTTTCGCGCGCCATTAATGCAGCCGCCGATGCTGCACCGCCACCACCTATAACCAAAACATCGGTAACATAATCTGGCTCGTTAATAAGCTTTGTGAATTCATCGAATCGGCTCCATATTCGCGAGTGTGCCTCGAAAATGTCGGCTACCTCATGGTTAAGCCTTTCGCCCTTTGAGGGACCGACCCTTAGCGCTCGCTTCTGCTCATCAATGTAGTCAGGGTGAAATTTCCTGAGAAGCTCCTCAGCCTCGTCGGGCTTTAACTTCTCGAATCTGTATCCTCTTTTCGCCTCCTCAAGCCTCTTTGGTCGAGTCTCCTCGACCTTCCTTATCGACCTAAGCATCGATTCGGAATAAAGCGGATGATATTCCATGATTTTCCCCCTATGATTTACGCCGTCTTGTTGTAAAACGGCGGCTTTATTTCCTCGTTCCAATCCAACTTATTATCCTTAAGCTCAACACCCGGGTCGCCCTCGCGAGGTCTGGTTTCATAAAGTTTCTTAAGACTTTCGCGGTCGAGAGACTTTAGCCACTTTATCTCCGCATCATACTTGCCTTCCTCAACTTCTTTTATTCTTTCGCGGAGCTGTTTTGAACGTGGCACTATGTGATAGTTGTAAACCCTTCTCACAAGAATCGAAACATTAAAGTGCACTATCTCAGCGGGGCATCTTGAAGCGCAAAGTCCGCACATGACACAATCGAACGAAAGGTCAGCAGCCTTTTCGATGTTCCCGTGAAGGGTCTCCTGAATTATGTCCATAACCTCAAGGTCCTGAGGGCACACTTTCGTGCAACTATTGCATGCAACACACCTTGCTATCTCAGGATAGTAAGCCATTATGCCCTCAGCGGTGGGCGGAACTTTAGTTATGTCGTATGTTCGCTTTACAGCAGGGTAGAACGGAATTTGGGTTAACCACATGTTGGGTTCGATAACTGTCTGGCATGCAAGCCCTACCTTAAGCTTGTAGCTGTCGGGTGTTCTGTAAACCGTGGAGCAGGCTCCACAGAAACCCGCACGACAACCAACCCCTCGCTTCAACTGATAACCAGCGTATTCGAGTGCCTTAAGGATGGTAAGGCTTTTGGGCACGAGATACTTTTTGCCCATTATGTAAATCGGAACCATCTCGGCACCGACTTCTTCTTTGGTTTTCTCCTCAGCCTCTGTGGTAGGATTATTTTTTAGCTCTTTTTCTGCCATATGAGCCTCCCTGAAAATTACTAAAGATAATAATTTTTTCGAATCATTATGTCAAATGATTTTGGGAGAAAATTTGATTGATTGTAAATTAACGCCAACAAAGGTTTTGAGCTAATCGTGAGGGTGGGTATATTTAAGATACTATGAAGGTGTTATGGAAACAGCTCGGCATAGGCATTATAGGTGCGGGTCGTATAGGCGCGAATTTAGCCTACTGGCTCTCGAAAGCAGGATGGCGCATAAAAGGCGTAATCTCCAAAAATAACGAATCAGCCGCTAAAGTTGCAAAGTTAATACCCACAGGTGTTTACAATTCGCTCACGCAGTTGCTCCAAAAGTGCGATGTAGCGATAATAGCCGTGCCAGACAGAGTTATTTTCGACATACTCGAGGAGATTTGCGACCACGAGCGCACAAAGGTAAAAACGATTATTCACACCGCAGGCGTTTTGCCAGCGACAATAATAAAACTTGCCGGGCTTGACTATGCCTATGCTTCGCTCCATCCCATGGCAAGCATATCAGGTCTCGATACGAAAAAAAATCCCTTCGCCAATATCTTCTTCGACATAGATGGCAACGATTTTGGCGTGTCTCTTGCGTCTGAACTCGCCAAAAGCCTTGGCGGAGAACCAGTAGTAATATCCTCGGATACTAAAGCGCTTTGCCATTGTGCAGATGTATTCGCCGCGAACTTCGTTTTCGCCTGCGCCGATGTTGCGCTGAAATTTTTCTCCAAGGCGGGAATATCGGAACCACTGGCAAGGAAAATGGTAAAAGGGCTGGTGGAAAGCGCATTGAGAAACCTTTTCGCCCTCGGCAGCCCGGAAGGGCTCACCGGTCCAGCAAAAAGGGGAGACATAAACACGATATTAATCCACAGCTTTGCTATTGAGGATGAGGAATTGAGGGCAGTTTACGATGCTTTTACGGATTATTTGCTTAGGTTGAGTAGGGGGGAGGGGAACAAAATTTAAAAACAAAAAATTTTTACTTGACAAGTAAAAAACAATAAATTTATTAGTCATGTAGCCACGAGGAGGTGAAAACCGTACCAAGGGTACGGA
>JAGGRZ010000052.1 GCA_021159335.1 bacterium | reverse complement strand
CGTTTCCCTACGGTATCCGCAATATGTATTTTTTACCTCACCCCCCGCGGTCCCCGCTTTCCCGCGGTATCCGCGATTCAAACTCTTCCCTATCACTTAACCACCGCCACTGCGATTTTCCTCGTGCCTGCGCCTCCTGCGTCGAGAACCGCCCAGTATATTCCGCTTGCTATGCCCGGCGTTTGCCAAAGAATTTCGCAAGGAATGTTGTTAACATAATTTCCGGAGAGGTTGGCGACGATATTCCCGGCATCGTCAAAAACGGTTATTTCCGCCCTGCCGCTTTGGCCTTTTATGAGAAAACGGAAGTATGTAACCTCACCAAACGGATTTGGATGGTTGTAGAAATAAACTATATTCGCTTCTTTTGTCTCAGTTTCGCCAGTAGCCCGCGCGAAAAGAACTCTATTATTTCTTGCGTCAAGAAGATAGTCTGGAATGTCTTTGAGGCTGCCGAAGTTATCCCAAACATAAATTATACCCTCGTAGGATGATATCACGAGTTCCGCTCTGCCATCGTCGTCGATGTCTCCTACCGCAGGGGACGAAATGGCTGTTCCGATTCCAAGCGGAGAATAAGCTGACTTTTCGCCGAATTCGTTCACGCAAACCATTCTATCGTATTCGGATGCAGCTACTATGTCGATTTTGCCGTCAGAATCGAAATCTACCAATGCTGGTGAATCCCAGAATTTTTCGTCGTAAAATGTTACAGGAAAGTTCTCACATGGTGCACCATTGGGCTGGTAGCAACATACAAGCGTTTCGGCAGTGAATATGATTCTAAAGCCAAAGTCCTCATCTTCAGTTACTATTGGTGCTGATGGTTTTGCGGGAAGCTCTACCGGAAAATTCGGCAAGATTTCCCCGTTAGTGTTCACAGCGAAAAGGAATCCTTTGGCTTGCCCATATGGCAATGGTTTTCCCTTCCCGTCCGGGAGTGTGCCTGACTCTTTCGAAGCGAAAACTATTATCGTATCCGAATCTTCAACAACCACCACCGGCTGATTAAGTTTGCCGAAGGGGAGGTCGAATTCGCCCATGAGCTCGCCGGTTGAGGAGAGAATGTATACTCGACCTTTTGCCTGCTGCGCTACTGCGATTACTTTTTCTCCTATACCAACTGCGCCCACAGGTTCGCCGCCCATGTCAAAACGCCATCTTATGCCTGTTTCGTCGAGCATGTATAGTATTCCGTAAACATCTGCTATGACTATCTCATCTTTACCGTCGGAGTCTATATCGTGAAGTACAGGGGTGTGCGCAAATGGATGAGCACCGTAAGCAGGATAACCTATAAGCATATTAAACCGTATGGTGTTAGAGTCGGGGACGAGCGCCCAGATTAGCTTTGAGCTGTCCGCAAGAATTATTTCATTTCGTCCATCGCCATCTATGTCGCCAACAACAGGCTGGGTTATTGCTGTGTCGAATTCGTAAACTACCGGAAACGGGAAGTACACGGTGTCGCCATCAAAAATTATAAGACCTATAGAATCGCTGGCATCGTTGAATCTTCTCCCGTCGTTGCGCCAGACAAAAAGATTCCCGTAACTTTGAGCCAATATTTCTTTTTTGCCGTCACCGTCAAGGTCCGCGATAACAGGCGAATAAAGTAGTGGGTAGCCTACCGTTCCTTTCCAGCGAAGATGAGGACCATCGTAACGAAGGGAAAATGTCATCACCGTATCAGAGCGTGAGATATCGTAAATCTCTATCCCTGTTCGTCCGCCATCATTGTTGTTAGTATTTGGAGTTGTGTTGGGTCCGAACATCGTTGCGCTGGGCCAGCGGAAAAAGTCCTTGGACTCGCCAAGGTAATCGTACCAAAGGTCGAACCCCTGAATACCATCAGCCTCCTCAAGGTCTATAAACCTTCGGCGCCAGTCCCATTGCAGTTCGTTGTCGAGAAAGTTGTCCACTCCGTTGTCGTCGTAATCGCCGTATGCCACGCGCTCATCAACATGCCATATCAGGATTCCTGCCCCGGGAAGAAGAAAGTCATATGCACCAACATATTCACCATTGACCTGAATTCCCATGATAACACCGGTAAGCGAATCCCTTTTTATGTTGACTGAATCAGATGCGCTCCAGAAGCTGTCTCGCCGGTTTTCAATGAGAAAGTATTCGAATTCATCTATCGGAATTTTCGCTATCGTTGGTGTATCGTAAACAGGTAGTTCGCAACCTCTTATGGGAAAATTTGTCGTCGGCGTGTCGACAATTACCGGGCTTTCCCATCCAAGATAAGCTCTTTCCCATGCGCTGGGATAGACGGGTAGTGCACCGTAAACAACCAGCGTTTCGCCTGTTTCCTCATCGAGAAGATATATTCCCACGGCGTGACCATTGTCCATAAGTGAGAAATATCCTACTGCAGTCGTGAAGTCGTATGTCGAATATAGGTCGACGAGTCCTAAGGCGTGCCCGAACTCGTGGGCAAGAGCCCCGTTAAGTGCTACTGTCCTTCCATCCTGCGAACAGAACTCCGGCATGACTATTCCTCTGTCCACGCACCCGGCTATGGTCTCCGGAATCGTTATGTATGCAGTGGGAAGGTCTTCGGGAGTGGGAATGTAGGTGTTAGGATCATATTCAACAAGTTCTGGGAAAAATGATGCTATGTCGTTTTGCCAGTCACTTCCTGCATGAAAAATAATTATAACATCATAGTTGCAAAATGGAACTCCGCCCACAGAGTCGACAAATTTTATTGCATCCCTGAAAAATCCGTAAAGTCTATCGCCGGGATTTTCCCCAAACCACCCGTCCGGACCATAGTAACCCATGGAATCAGGAAGTGTGTACGCATCGTTCTCACCATCAGGATAGATGTCATACTCAATGACGAGCTTTCCATGGGAGACGAATTGATAATACATTTTGAGAGCCTCGAGATGGGCGGCGAAGTACAACTTGTTGTGCGGCGGTGGATCGATTTTTATTGAGTCGTTGGGTTCGAGCATGAATTGCCCGTTTCCCGTGCTTTTTGGGTTTGAATCGGGCTGAAATTGAACTCTTATCGCGCAAACTTTTATCGTCTCCGGGGCAGCAATGGGTTCTCGTGGTAGTGCGAATCTGTGCGCTCTTTTTAGTCCTTTCCCCACAGGCGGGGACGGATTGGGGACGGATATTTCGCGGAATCGAGGTCTCAGGGTATCGGGTGTTATGCCTATTACGCGAAAACTCCCGCTTGACAGGGATAGAAACGCTAATATTGAGAAGAAGGCTAATTTTTTCATGTTATACGCGCAGTTTTGGATTAGAAGTTTGCCGTTATGGAAAGCCTCATAATGTTCGACAGCGGAGCCTCACCACCTCGGTGTTCCGGGTCCGAAACTTTAGGAATGTATGCGAAGTTGAATATAAGGTTACCGTAATGGAGTCCGAATCCGAAAGTGAAGTAGTTGATGGCAACATAGTCGTCCGGATTGAATTTGTAGTCTGGCTGTTGAACTTTGTCCAACGCTTCGCTTCTTGGATAGTAGTCGTAGTCTATTATGTAACCTCCTCTTATGGAGAAGAAGTTAGAGTATGTGTATTCAAATCCAAGGTGTTTGACCGCATAATGCCACTCGAGCGCCCACGGATTCTCAGCGCTTTTGAACTTTATGATTTCCTTTTCTATGTCCGCTGCAAAAATTAATGAATGGTAATCGGATTTCCTTATTCTGTATGCCATTCCCACGCGCAGAGTTCTTGGTAGTGGGTCAGCTTGCGCCGCATCAATATAATGAATGTTTGGCCCTATATGCTGAGCATTGGCTCCTATCGTAAGTCCTCTAAGCGGGGTTTCGTAAAGCAAGCCTAAGTCCACCGCGAAAGATGAACCCACACCGCTTTTCTTCTCGTGACCAACATAAATTCTTGGTGCCAGCGCACTGTAGATGAATTTGAAATTAAGTCCGCCGTAAAGCCCTTTGGCAAGTTTGGCGCCGTAGGATGCTGCTACCGCCATTTCGTAGGAGTAAAAACCGCCTAATTTCTCGCCTACCTCGTTAGTTTGTTCGCTTCTACCGAGGGAAATAAATGTTATCGCACCGCCCACCGTGCCCCAGTCCTCGAGATAATAGACGCCAGTAAGGTATTCGTAATAGATATCGGGTGCTAACTCAGGAAGCCACTTAACATGCATTAGCGACACACCTGGCTTGCCCTTTGAGTAAATGGTTAGTTCGTCGGGTGTGGCAAACCAGTACTCACCACCAGAACTAACAAGCTTTTTGACGAATTTTTTCTCGAATCCACCGGAGAGCACATAGCGGAATTGCTTAAGTTTATTGTAATATCGCAGAAGTCCGTATTCTGTTGCTACCAGTATGTCGCCCTTAGTGAATCCCTCGGTCATGTCGATTATTTTCCCGCTCGCGGGACTTGATGGATATTCTATAGTTTCGCCCATCTCAAGTTTGTCGTCCTGAAGATGGTTGAATGTTCGTATTTTCTCGTAGAGTTTTTCCTTTGTCCCTTCCGTTTGTTTTGCCCATTTTGAGCTTATCCAATCTTTTATGTTTGTTTCCTTGGAGGCTATTTCTGCTCTCCAGCCGAAAACCTTGAACTTTTTTCCGTCAAACCTTATCAGTCCGTAGTTAGTGCCGAACCATACATTGCCTTTGGAGTCGATGAAAATCTTGTTGACCTCGCCGACGACTGGCAGGTCGTATGGAACCTTAACATCGGATGGTGCGGTCTCCGATTCGGAGTTGCCGTTTGCGGCTTTAAGCTTCGATGTCAAAGCAGCCAATCTATCCCTGCCTTTGGCGCCGGTTACAGCGCTGGCTATTTGCTCCCATGTCGGTTTCTTGGTAACATAGTAATGGTATGTTGTTTTCCAATTTACCCCATCGAAATGGACTATTCCTCGTTTTGTTGCGACCCACACATCTTTCGGCGTGCGAGCGCAAACGGCGGTAACCGATGATGACGGGAGACCGTTGCTCGAGTTATACTTCGACCACCTCGTGCCCCTCGCTACGAATAAGCCCTCGTTTGTGGCAGCCCAGAGGTTGCCCTTAGAATCGATGCTCATGTCAAGAATTTTTAAGCCCTCGGGTGAGTTTCTGCCTTTAAGCTTGCGCCAGACTCCGTCAGAATTTTTATAAACTCCGTTCTCAGTGCCAACGAAGAGAACTTCATCTCCGCCTGCGAGGCATGTTATCCGGTCGGGCACAAAAAGTTTGAACGGGATTTTAACGGTAACATCCTGCGGGACTGTATCCCCTTTGATATTGTTTATTCGCTTGAACTCGGGTATAACGGTCCGATTAATGTATGTTGAGTCGTATGTTCTTATCATGGCGAATTCATCGAGTATAACGAGAATAGGTAGACCATCTGGTTCATCCACGGTGTATTCGTCATGGTCAAGCCACCTGTCGCGCCTTAGAACCCATAGTGAATCTTGTGTTGCTGCCCAAAGGTCGAATTTTCGGAAGTCAATGTCAGAACGAATAGTTTTGACAGCGGCGATACTTACTATCCCGCTTTGAGGGAAAGAAAACCTATGCCATCTGCTTGATAGAGGGAACTTGCCCAGACCAGCCGGGTTCCAGTAAGTAGCTGTGGGGTCGTCAGCTACGGCCACGAAAGCCTCGCCCATGCCAGCTGCGCGTGCACCAGGACCTATGGTAAGGAAAAGAACCGCTCCTCTTGCCCTGTCAGCATGCGATGTAGTGGGAAAGAGAGAGAAAAGTATTATTGATATTATCATTAGTAGCCGTGCTTTGAACATAAAAACACCTCCAATTTGATTTTCTAATCAGGAAAATAAGGTAAAAAAATTTTTGTGCAACAAGTTTGATTTTTATTGATAAACGCCCAGAATTTATTTTTATTTGTAAGAAGTCGCCGTAAATTTTTACTAATTTTTACTTGACAATGATTGTTTCGGGGTTAGCTTTAATATAAAATTTTCTTAATGTAGGAGGAAGATTAATAAGGTAGAATGGTGTCAAATCTTAATGTTTTTGCTGATTTGTGATTGATTGTTTTTTGAAGTATATTTAACTGGTTGTGAATTGTGTTGTGGGAAAAGAAGAACATTAAAGTGAAGGAGGAAAGATGAAGCGAAGAGGGCTTGTGGTTATTACATTTCTTTTGGTGAGCCTGTCCATAATGGCTCAGCCTGCGTATATGTCTTTGCCATTGGACAGCAGCACCACCACAAACAGGCTTCAACCTATAGTTTTCACATTTTCCACGCCGAGTTCAGTGGACCCCAGCACCATCGTGTTGTTCGTTAATGGCACGCCGTACACCGTGTTCGACCCTGAGCTTACATGGAGCCCCGCAAACCTATATTTCACCCCCAGCGATTCCTTCGATGAAGGGGAGGTCGTCTGCTCGCTGGCGGTCGTGCTTGACTTCAGCGGAGATACCCTTCCTGGTCTGCCCGTTGTTGGAAGATTCTTCGTTGACCTTAGCGGACCGTTTATCTGGGCGAGCGGACTTGTGGGCGATACCCTCCCAACACCTCATACCACGACATCAAGCACTCTTGGTGGCTGGTGGATAGTGGTGGATAGATACAGTGACCTCGACCCGCTGAGCCTTCAGATAAGGGTTCACGGCGTGACTTACACATTCCCCTCCTCCGCGATAACTCTAACCGACACCACGGTAACTGAAATGGTGGTGGACCCCGTTACTGGCGACACCACATATATAGATTATAGTGGTTTCCTCGTCGTGTTCGACCCTGTTGCGGCTGGAGTAAGCTGGGCATCTATAGACACCGTCGTTTACCAGTTCCTTCAGATCCACGATGCGCCCGATTATGGTCCATACAACGAGTTTGAGGATTCGCCGCTTAGCACATTCTATTTCTGGGTTGATTATCTTGGGCCTCGTGCCGAGAGAGTTTCGCCTATAGCCACTCGAGTAACGCCAGTTCCGATAACCTCATGCGGCGACCAGTCGTTTACATTCCGCATTTTCGACGAGAATGGTGTTGATGTTTCCTCCGTTGTGTTCTGCGCTCGTGGGGAAACGCTCGACTACACAGCAACTACATTTGTTACCGTGGATACGCTCGCGATTGATACAGTGTTCAGGATTTTTGTGCCCGACACAGTTTACAGAGTTTACGAAATCTCGCCTACATACAACTGGCGTAGCCGTTGTACAGAATTAGAACATTATGTGGTAGGTACTGATACCATTTATCTTGTGGAAGTCCATACGCGTATACCTACTATATATATTTATGAGACAGAGGATTTTCTTGGCTTCGACGATGCATACGACCATGCCGTGGCTGACCTTGCGACCGGAAGAACCATTCTATTCGCAAGGATAGTGCCCGATTGGAACGAATATCTTGATATAAACGAGACCATAGCGTGCACTGAGGGAGAAAACATCTATTATGTTGACCTGATTGACCTTCCCGAGGGCAACTGGTTCTTTGATACCACCGTTATAGGGCGAGCGAATGCTATAACTGTTGCGGATATGTATTATCCCGATTACGGTTGGGGCATCCCACCTGATTTCGGCAGAATAGCGCATCCGTTCTTCATGTATGTGGTTAATCTTATTCCCAAGCTTGTTAGCTTCACATACACTCCACATCCGCAGCTTGCGGAAGGCGAGACCATTCATGTCGAGCTTCTCGAAGGTGAGGATATGTATGGTAACCCGCTTGAGGCTCACACCGTTGCTTGGACAGTAGCCACAGATAGAAGCGCGCCGATACTCGTTGATTACTCCCCAGACCATGGTGCCGTTCTTACCGACCTTCACGCTCCCATATCGGTGGTTCTGGATGATATTTACGGTATTATTGACCCGAGAACGATTAAGATGCACATCCACTCGACAAGCGGCTTTGACCTTATGATAGATTCGCTGCCTATACTTGAGTACTGGCCATCGTGGTACAAATGGGACCCTGTCACCAAGACATTCACCTTCTACCCTGAAAGCATGGGCGTAAGCTGGGCGCAGGGCGATACCATAATGGTTGAGTTCATCGATGTGCACGATGTTGTGGACTTCTGCTCACCCAATGTTTACGCGTACGAATATCCATACATTCCGTGGACATTCTATATCGTTGAGGGTCCATATCTTACGGAGTATTCGCCTGATGACCACAGTTTCATCAACTGCGTGAGACCTATCGAATTCACCCTTTACGACCCTGATGGCATCGACCAGTGGACTGTTTTCGTAAGCGTTGAGGGAGTCCAATACAGCCTTCTTAGCGCAGAAACCACTATCGTATGCCATTCCGTTGACACAGGTGGTGGGTCCGTTGTGGTTTCGTGTGATACTACAATTTACAATCCTCTACGCTACCTCGGTGCTGGTCACTTTAGGCTGACAATACCCTCGGAGTGGTTTACCGATGGGAGAGAGATCAATTGCGTTATAGATAGCGCAAGAGACCTTCTTGGTCATCCGATGTGGTTCGTTGGCAGCTATGGCTGGAGCTTCACGGTTGACATGAGTGGACCGGTTTACTTCAATCCTCAGCCTACACCTGGTTCGTGGGTTGGTGGTGGACATGTTGTAGCCTCGATAGATGTTGCTGACTCGATCAGCGGGAAGATAAAAGAGGACATGTTAATGCTCGAGTTCAACGGCGATGTTTACGGTCCAACGCTGACACCTTCAGTTTGCACCTTCGATGGTAGAACCGTAACGCTTGACCTTTCCGCTACGGGCTACACCTTCCGTCACGGCGAACTGGTTGAGGTTTGTCTTACCTCGCTTTACGATGATGTTGACTATTATTGCGGTCCTACGCCAAATCCTGCTGATGGTCTGCCGTATTGCTGGAGCTTCAGAGTCGATACCCAGGCGCCGAGATTCTCACTCGTAACACCGTTTGACGGTGCCATAACCAATTGCCCGACACAGCCTATAAAGATACTTATTTCCGATGACCTTGGCGTTGACCCATCGTCCATATTCTTCATCGTTAACAGCAGACTTTACACTATAGCTTCGCCATACCTTAATATTGTTGGCGATACGCTTATATTCACGCCACCGACACCTTGGACTGACGGAGAGGTAGTTGATTGGGCATTGGCACAAATAGGTGATATAGCTGGTAATGTTATAGGTGGAAATCCGCTTTATGGCTCCTTCACCGTTGACCTTGCACCGCCGACTGTCACAAGCACCACACCCAACGATGGTGATGTTATTTACAGGCGTTTGGAGCACATATTCATCCAGCTTAGCGACTTCTCTGGCGTTGACCCTCACACTACAAATCTCACTATAACCGTGACCAGCCCTGATACTGTGATAGTTTATCACTTTACCGACACCGATGGTGTCTTAGGATTTAGCGTTCTTCTTGGTGGGCTTATTATAGACCTTCCAATAGATCTTGCAGGAATTTATCTGCCTGCTCGCGGTGCTGATGTGGATGTGGAATTAAGAATAGCAGATATGCCCGAACTCGACTGCGACCCCACAGATGGCGTGACCGGAAATGAACTTTATTACACATTCTCGTTCTCGATAACTCCGGGTTGGCGTTTGGCTCTCCAGCTTGTTCCTGAGCACATGATAATCGACTCGGTCACGGGCGATACCACATATGTGCCTGGTGATACAGGCATACTCGTTCTTGGAGCAGGTTATGGTGCTACCGCTGGCTACGACCCCGGAATAGATGAACTTGCACCGCCAGCACCGCCCCCAGGACCTACCGCGCTTATACCGCCCGCGTTTATAGAGGATACATTTAGGCTTATAACCGATATAAAGAGCCTTACTGATGAGAACCCGAGATGGATAATCTGGACTGGCAACTGCCGCGGAACAGTGTATTGGGATACATCGGCTATGCCCGATTACGGAATGTTCATAATGAACGAGCATACCGATATGAGGAGCACGGATCACTATTCGTTCGATGTAGGCGAGGCGCTGTTCATAAACTTCTCGCCCAACTTCATGCATCTGCACAAGGGCTGGAACCTTGTCAGCGTTCCTGTTGAGCCGGATAATCCGCTGCCGAGCGCTGTGTTCCCAATGGTTGACCCGCGTAACATCTATGTCTACAATCCATGGTCGCTTAGCTATGAGAATCCTGCTGAGATTCACGCAAAATATGCTTACTTCGTGCTGTATGTGCCTGCTCCTGGCGACCCGGACGATGTATACTTCTCTGTGCCGGGAACGCCGATATTCGAATACACCATAAGCAACATGCCCAACGGCTGGAACACTGTAGGTTCGGTATTTGACTTCACTGGTGTGGATGTGACATCGACACATGTTACCACAATTCCTACTGGTGTTATTTGGGGCGGTGGAGTGTACTGGTATAATCCTGCGACGATGTCCTACGAGTTCACACGCTATATCGATGCTGGCAAGGGTTATTGGGTATACATCGATCTCCCTTACTCGTATACATCCGCTACGATGCATGTTGAGGCTTCTTGGCTTAAGGAAGCAACGGATTATGTTGATGTTCTCGATGCTGAGGATGTGGCTAATTTGAAGATCGGGGATAGCAGGTTGACGATAGCTGTCAAGTCCGATGCTTCTGCCGGTCTTGATGAGGAATACGACCGTATGCTTCCGCCTGCACCAGCCGGCAAAGTTCATACTGCGTATCTTGCTGAGGGTGGTGTAGCGCTTTACAGAGATGTGAAGCCGTATCCGAGCTTCACGCTGGTCGTAAATAAGCCCGCAAGACTCGTTACTGATAGACCTATAACTCTCGATGGTCAGTATGTTGAGAGGTCCATAGATGTTGAGCCGGGAGCCTATAAACTCGATCTGGTCCCGAAGACCAAGAAGCCGACCAAACTTGCTCTATATCCTAACATGCCGAACCCGTTCAATGCGGCAACCAAGATAGCATTTGACCTGCCTAAGGAAGCCGATGTTAAGGTAGAAGTCTACAACATGATCGGTCAGAAGGTTAAGACTCTCGTTGCCAAGCATCTTGACGCTGGTCATTACACTGTGGTTTGGGACGGAACCGATGACGACGGCAACGATGTTGTTAGCGGCGTGTACTTCTACAGGCTTTCTGCATACGGCAAGGTCCAGACGAGAAAGATGATGTTGGTCAGGTAATCGGTATGGGGGTCGGGGGTCCTGCGGAAGGGCCCTCGGCTCCTTACCCAGAAGAGGGGCAAGCTAACAACCACCACCCCCAATCGGGGGTGTTCTTTTGAAAGATAGGGCTGCTATGAAAGGTTTCTCGATAATAATAATTCCTAAGGACTCGAAGCGGGTTCTCAAGCTTAGTGTGGGTAAAGCGCTTTCGAAGATCGTGGTATATCTTATTGGTGGTTTTGTGCTTGTTAATTTGCTCTTGTTCGCTTGGAACATCTATATGCTAAGGAGCAGTGTCCAGCCTTTTCTGCTTCGTGCTGAGCGCAAAAATATAAGGAAAGAGCTCGCAGTTCTCAGGTCCCAGCTCGATTCACTAAGAGCGCAGTACAAGCTGCTTTCCCGATATAACGAGGAATTGTTCGCTTTAGCTGACATCGAGAAACCTGCTGCTGAGTATGCGGTAGGTGGTCCGCAGCTGGCATCCTATAGCATAAAAGATGCCGAAAATATCGCCTTCGCAATAGATAGCCTTATTTTTGCAGTGAGAAACGAGTCAGAATTCCTGAAAAGGGTTGAAGAAAAACTTAAGAGTCGCGAGAGACTACTTAGGCATACACCTTCAATAATGCCCATGAAGGGCTATATAAGCTCGGTGTTCGGAATGAGGATTGACCCGCTTACAGGTAAATATAGCATGCACGAGGGGATAGACATTATCGCTCCTCGCGGAACTCCTGTTCATGCCACCGCGGACGGAAGAGTAAAGTTTACCGGAATTATGCATGGTTTTGGCAAGCTCGTGGTAATCGACCACATCTGGTTCGAGACTCGTTACGCTCATCTTGATAAAATTCTTGTCAAGCGGGGGCAGCGTGTGTCACGCGGCGATGTTATAGGGACATGCGGCAGAACTGGTAAAGCCACTGGTGTTCATCTTCACTACGAGGTAAGGGTTGATGGCAAGCCAGTTAACCCGAAAAACTACATTCTTCCGGAAAGATTTGTAGTCGATTAGCCCACCTTTTTACGCGCCTAAAAAATTTATGTTCATGTGATTAAGATAAGTGTTCCGCCGTGTTATGCGTTACTTGTAATCCTAACTCTATTTTTTTCAAAAAAATGCGTGCATTCCTTGCAAAAGTTTATTAAAATTATGTTGACATCACTATTTAATGATGTAAGATTTATTAATAAATGCAATAAAGGGGGTAGTATGAGGACAAAAATATTACTGCTTGCTATGGTTTTCGCTTTTGGGGTTTTGTTTTACGGTTGTCCTAAAAAGACGCCGCCACCACCGCCTCCGCCGCCACCGCCTGTTGAAGAGGAAACGACTGCCGTTGCGCCGCCTGAGGAACCGACTCCACCGCCGCCGAAGCCACTTGAGCTTAGGACAGTTTATTTCGAATTTGACAGATATGACCTTACTGAGGAGGCAAAGGCTATACTTGCCGAGAATGCGCGCCAGCTTATGGAGCACAAAGATGTTAAGATAAGACTTGAGGGTAATTGTGACGAAAGAGGGACAAATGAATACAACCTTGCTCTGGGGCAGAAGCGTGCTGAATCCGTGAAGCAATTTCTCGTGAATTATGGTATCTCACCCGACAGAATCGAAACAGTAAGTTATGGTGAAGAGAAACCCGTTTGCACGGAGCACAATGAGGATTGTTGGAAGCTAAATAGACGGGTTGACTTCAAAATTATATCACAGTAATGTTTGATGAACAGAAGGGCTAAATTAGGGTCAATAGCGCTTTTTTGCGCGTTAAGCTTGATTATCTTGATATTTTCGAGCGGTTGTGCTACTCGCTCGGAGATAAAGCGATTCCAGCAGCAAATGGATTATCTTGTTAAGGCTAATCAATACGAGTATAAAAAGCTTGCCCAGATAGATTCGCTTCTTAACGAACAGCAGAAACTTCTAAGACAACTTCAAGCTACGCACGATTATGACTTGGCTCGCGTGCAAGAGGAACTAAAAACGGTCGAGAACATATTAAGGGAAAGTGGTTATAAGGTTTCCGCATTGACGCAGCAGATAAAAAGCATGGAGCAGGAGATAGCAAAAAGGCAGGCTACACCTAAAACGGAGTCGGAAACTACCAAAGTCACCATAAGCGCAAGAGAGCTTTTCGAAACCGGTCAGCTCGACTTCAACAGGGGAAAGTATCAGCTTGCTAAGATGAGCTTTCAGCAGTTCCTGAGCCTTTTTCCGCAAAGCGTTTTGGCTGACGATGCCCTGTACAATCTTGCGGAGTGCGATTACAACCTCGGAAGGTACAGGGATGCGCGGGAAGGATACATAAAGTTAGTGCAGGATTATCCTGAGAGCGAATTCGCACCATCAGCGCTCTATAAAGCTGGGCTGGCTTCGCTTAAGATTGACGATGTTACATCGGCGAAAAAGTACTTCCAGATGCTTGTGAAGAAGTATGGGCACTCGCATGAGGCTGAATTAGCTAAGGAAAAGCTTAAAAAGCTGGGAAAGTGAAAGCGGTTATAATAAGGTTCTCATCGCTGGGCGATATTGTCCTTGCGACGGCTGCACTTGAAGAATTGTGGAAAAATAATGTAAAGATTGCATTTGTCACAAAAAGCGATTACAAAGACCTTTTTGCGGCTGACCCGAGAGTCAGCCGTTTAATTTTGTTCGAAACTATCGCGAAGTTAAGGGCGCAGATAAAGGAATTTTCACCCGATTGGATAGTTGACCTTCATGCAAATTTAAGGAGCTTTCTTTCGACTATTGGCTTAGGAATTCCTACCGCACGCGTGAAGAAGCGCAATTTAAAGCGAAGGTTGTTGGTCTGGTTTGGTATCGGTTCAAAAGCTCCACATTCAGTTGTGGACGATATTTCCGATGTCATCAAAAAAATAGGTTATAACATATCGACTCCATTCTTGCCCAAGTTATATCCTTCCGAGCGTGGTCGCAAGAGTGCAGACAAAATCGTCGCTGATATTCCTCGGCCTTTAGCGATAATTCATCCCGGAGCGAGGTATCCCTTGAAAAATTGGGGATACGAAAATTTCGTGAAGCTTGCCAAGATTTTTATGGAAAATGGGTTTAGTGTTCTATTCGTTGGTAAAGCGCCCGAAGGTTCAGGTATACACTCAAGCGGGGAGCTTACGCTTGAGGAGCTTGTGGCTTTGCTTGCTTTAGGCGACATTTTCGTTGGTAACGATTCAGGACCTGCTCACATCGCTGCGGCACTATCGGTGCCTACCATAACGGTTTTTGGACCTACTCACCCTGCGCTTGGATTTGTTCCTATGGGAAAGTATGCGAGCTATGTTTATTCCGACATAAAGTGTTCACCATGCTCTCTTCATGGCGAGGGAAGGTGCAAATTCGAAGTCAGGAAATGCTTTGAATCCATCGCGCCCGATTTGGTTTTCGAGAGGGCTGTAGATGTTTATAATAGGAAGAAGTATGACGAAGAATCTGCCAAAACGAGCTAAACCTGCTGTTTTTCTTGACAGAGATGGGACAATAATAGTGGAGAAGGGTTATATATCTAATCCCGATGATGTCGAAATTATCGCAGGAGCAGCAGAGGCAATAAAGATTCTCAATGCGGCGGGATATCTTATAGTTGTAGTTTCAAATCAGTCTGGTGTTGCGAGAGGTTTTTTCACTGAGGATGATGTAAAAAGAGTTAACGAGCGAATGCTTGAGTTCTTGTCCCAGTCGGGTGCCCATGTTGACGCCGTGTATTACTGTCCTCATCATCGGGATGGTGTGGTGCCTGAGTACGCAATAGATTGCGAGTGCAGAAAGCCCGGGCTTGGCATGATAAAAAAAGCAGCTTTAGAGCTTGGTGTGTATCCCATAGCTGTCGTTGGCGACCGCGAAGCGGATGTTAGGCTTGCTGTAAACGCTTCTGTGCCGGGAATTCTTGTGCTTACTGGCTACGGTGAGCGCCAATCCGATGAGGTGAAAAGCATGGCGACCTTCATCGCTGCGGATTTGCTTGAAGCTGCTATCTGGATAGAGGAAAGGTTTGGATAAGTTTTCCCAAAAAGTTATTCGTTCGCTATTTCTTACCGGTTAGCGCCATTATGATGTATTTGGCACCTGTAACCCATGAAAGGAAGACCACGAGCGCACCGTATGCATTTATTATTGCAAATGATATCGGCGGGAACCTGCTTTCGAGAACTACTGCAAGAAAAAGAAGACCTATTATCATTATCATTTCGAAAGTCGTTTTAAGTTTTGCGGCCAAGAGGGGGGTTATTATTACACCGCGTTTTCTCACCACAACTATTCTCGTTATCGTTACCATTACATCTCTTGCTATCAATGATATCGTTATCCACCACGGCAGGGCTTTTATTACCGAGAGCGCGAGCAACGCCAATCCTGTGAGTATTTTGTCGGCGATGGGGTCCCAAAGTTTTCCGAATTCAGAGAGTTTCGTTCTTCTGGCTATGTATCCATCCCAGAAGTCGGAAAGAGCACCGATAACGAAAAGAACCAGTGCTACTATTCGTAATGTTTGGTTTCCTGATATAAAAAGAGAAAATATTATAGGCGCCAATATTATTCTTGTTATTGTAATGGAATCAGCAAGGGTCATTGTTCAAAGGGTTTTTATTCCTCGCCGAAGCCTTCCTCAAATAGTTTAGCTATAGCCTCGACAGCTTCTTTCTCGTCGGGTCCGTCAGCAATGATGAGAACTTTGCTTCCCTGCTCTGCCGCAAGCACTAAAACGCCCATTATGCTTTTCGCATCGGCTTCTACTTCGT
>JAGGRZ010000051.1 GCA_021159335.1 bacterium | reverse complement strand
CATCTTTCGTAACAAACTTGACAGGTGTAGTGGGTGTTGGTGTGGGCGTGGGTGTTGCTTTATAACACCCAGGACATAAATTGTTAATTGAACCTGCAAGATAGCCTTCATAACCCACATAATTGAACTCCGCTTCTGTTATTTTACCGTCAATCCAGTCATTATACGCATCAGTCAACTCTTCATCGCTTATTACCCCATCTTTATCCTTATCGTAATACAAAAGCAATTCACAACCCGTCTTTAGCCCTAAACTCCCATAGGGATTCTTATCACATGTTATTTTTAGTGGTTTTCGTAAGTGCACGAGCGTCATTTTACAACTTGGACAGCCGCCATGTGAACCTGTCGGACCGCTCTCGTCTTCATAGTCCGGATCGTATTCCCAAGGTGAAGGGGGATGATACGGATACGGACCCACTTGTCCCGTAGACTCGGTCCAACCCCACGCTTTTTTGTAACCCCCTTCCTCGTAGCATTTCACCAATTCCGTAAAGCATACCTCGTCACAGCATTTGGGTGCTGGCGTAGGTGTAGGCGTGGGTGTAGGCGTGGGAGTCGGAGTAGGAGTGTGAATCGCTAATATAAGTTCTATATTTTTGTGAACTCTCGTCATTTTAAAAGGAGAGCTACTGTCATCAAAGTATATACGATAATATGCACATCCAGGATCCAGTTCTATCTCATGTGTTTCATCAAACGCATAATGACTTCTACGCCCCCATATCTCACTGAACGTTTTTCCGTCTTTCGATTTCGCCAAGCCTATATGATGCCAGCCGTTTGAACACCACCTTATCCTAACTTTACCACCAACACCAACAACCTCAGGGATTCTTATGTCTATTGTTGCTCTTGTTTGACCTTCACGGGCATCGTTCTCCCACCATTCGCCTATGTCCCTAGCTACACGATCCGGGTCGTTTATTCGTATCCAGTGAGGATCCGTCGGCTCTAATCTTATCTTCATCTGCCTATGAAAAGCCTCGCCCTCCAAAGCAGGGTGCGTGACTCTTCTATATATCTATGCTGCACAAAATAAAAAAGTTAGCGTCAATATATATAAGGAATGTTTTGCCTCCGCTTAAACATATCCTCAATCATCTTCGCCGTCACGACCGAAAGCGCAATCACCTTCCTCG
>JAGGRZ010000050.1 GCA_021159335.1 bacterium | reverse complement strand
AAAATGCGGGTTTATATTATAGTTCACAAGTGGGCAGGAAAGGTGGCAAGGATAAAGGAACATCCGATACTGGAGTTTAAACGAGGCAGAAAAGTTAGCTTCGTTTTCGAGGGCAAGACCTTATACGGATATGAGGGGGAACCTATTGCTGCGGCGCTTCACGATAATGGTGTGAAAGTTTTGAGATACTCGCTTCGGTACAATCGCCCGCGAGGATTTTTCTGCGCTATTGGCAAATGTTCATCTTGCCTTATGGAAGTCGATGGAATCCCCAATGTGAGAACATGTGTTACTCCTTTAAGGGAGGGAATGATTGTAAGAAGGCAAAAAGGTAAGGGTGTGCTTAGGGCTTAAAGAAAAATGTAGGAGGGAATAGATGTTTAGAAAGTGGTTCCATTTGATATTATTCGTAAAAGACCACGAGGGGTATAAAATGAGAACATTAATAGGCATAGCACTTTTAGGTGGGCTTTTTTTGCTGGTTTTCTTTGCGGGTCTTAAGGCGCCGGTTTATGCCAAGGGTTCTGGTGAAAGCGTTGCTGCCCCCGCTGTAGCACCGAAACCTCTTCTCGGCAAAAAAATCGTGTTCGTTATAGCGCCGGACAAGTTTCGGGATGAGGAACTATTCGAGACCAAGGAGCGACTCGAGAAAATGGGCGCAAAAACAAGGGTGGTATCCACAACTACCAAGACTATCACCGGTATGCTTGGCGAGAAGGTCAAGCCAGATGGACTTCTTGGTTCCGTTAGTCCCGACAGTTTTGACGCGATAGTATTCGTTGGCGGCGTTGGAGTTACGGCGTTGTGGGATAACGAGGAAGCTCAGGCACTGGCTAAAAAGTTCTACAACAAGAAAAAAATTGTTGCGGCTATTTGCCTTGCGCCGGTAATACTTGCCAACGCGGGGCTTCTCGATGGCGTGAAAGCCACCGTTTTCCGCTCTGCTAAGAAGAAGCTTATGGCTAAAGGCGCCGAGTATGTCAACAAGAAAGTGGTTCGCTCAGGAAGAATAATAACTGCAAACGGTCCATCGGCTATACCAGAGTTCGTGGCAAAAATTCGAGAAGCGCTCATAGGGAATGTTAAAAGCAAAAGCCCCGGCACCGTTGCACCTGCGACACCGATGAAGTAGCCCATCACCAACCGAAAAGAGTTGATATGGGAGCCCATTAAAGCGTTTTAGTAGGTGTTTTTGTTGTTTTGTTGTGGGGGAATTTTTAACTTATCCTTGCGAAAAATCCCATTTTACATTTATTAACAATCGAAATGACCAATTTAGAAAGCTATGAAGGAGTATTTGCCACAAATAGAGAGCATTGTAGCGCCAATAGTGGAATCAAGAGGTTATGAACTCGTTGAGATTAAAGCGGCGGGTGTTGGAAGGGCGTCTGTTTTAAGAGTTTTTGTTTATAGGGTAGGAGGCATAACTATAGATGAGATAACGACTCTTTCTCGGGTTATTTCGGAGGAGCTTGATAAGGCGGACATTATTCCTCATTCGTATATGCTTGAGGTTTCGTCACCGGGACTTGACAGACCGCTTAAGTCCATAAGTGATTTCAGACGAGCGCAGACAGAAAGGGTGCGAGTAACTCTTAACGATGGGACGAGCGTGGAGGGCGTGCTAAGCCATGTTGACAGTGAGGGCATAGTGCTGGACACGAAAAAAGGTGAAAGAACCATTCCCATAAGCGAAATTCAGGTTGGGAAAATAATTATATAATTTTTGGAGGGAAAAATGGGAGAGATAGCGAGCCATCAAATAGTCGACGCATTAGAAGACCTCGTTAAGGAGAGAAACCTCGACAAAGAGGTGATAATAGAGATTCTCAAAGAGGCGTTCAAAGCTGCCGTTAAGGAAAAATACGGCACTACCGAAAATGTCGATGTCATCATAGACCCTGAGCTGGGAACCATAAAGATAATAGCTAAAAGGGAAGTAGTGCTCAAGGTGAACAATCCTGCGCTTGAGATAGCAAAGAAAGAGGCAAAAAAGATAAAGCCAGACGCACGGGTTGGCGATATAGTCGAGGTAGAGCTTGACCCTTCCGAATTCGGGCGAAAAGCTGTCCTTGCAGCGAAACAGAAACTTATCCAGTCGATAACCGAAACAGAGCGCGAAATAATTTATTCCGACTACAGGCATAAGGTTGGTGAAATAGTTTCTGGTGCTGTCCATCGTGTGGATAGAGGCAATGTTATCGTCAATCTTGGCAGAGCTGAGGGTGTTATTTTGCGGAACGAGCAAATCCCGGACGAGCATCTTCCAATAGGTAAGACTGTAAGAGCGTATGTTAAGGAAGTAAGAAAGGACACGAAGGGACCACAGATAATTCTCTCGCGCAGAGCGCCGGAGTTCGTGAAAAAACTTTTCGAGTTTGAGGTTCCAGAAATTTACGAGGGCAGGGTTCAAATAGTTGCCGTAGCCCGTGAAGCAGGAGAAAGAACTAAGATAGCAGTTTATTCTACCGATGACCGGATAGACCCGGTTGGTGCCTGTGTAGGATTGAAGGGAACGAGGGTTCAGGCTGTGGTTAAGGAGCTTTCCAACGAAAAGATAGACATAATCCCTTACTCGGCTGACCCTGAGCAATTCGTGAAGAAAGCTCTTGCACCGGCAGAGGTGCTCGAGACTTACCTTTACCCCGATGAGCATAAAATAGTCATAGTTGTTCCTGACGACCAGCTTTCGCTTGCTATAGGTAAAGGCGGCGTTAACGCGAGACTGGCGGCGAGATTGGTCGGCTGGAAGCTAACGATTTACGGTGAGGAACAGTATAAGGCGTCGATGACCCCGATAGAAAAGCTCGATATATTGACGAAGGAACAACTCGAAGTGCTCAAAAAGTTCGAGATAGACACAGTTCAAAAGCTCGCGCGAATGAAGGAAGAACTGCTGCGTTCTATACCTGAGATAGGTGATAAAGCCAATGAAATACTTCTTGCAGCAAGAAAACTTGTCGACCAAGTCGAGGCGGAGCATGCATTCGTAACCAAGGACAGGCAGCTTGAGGAGGCTCTTTTGGCGAAAAAGCAAAAGGATGTCCCCTCTGCGGAAAGACAGGTGGAGGCAAAAACCAGCGAAGAGAATCCTAAGAAAAAATAAGTTTTGTCTTGTGAGTTGATTTTATCTTAAAATACACTTGGAAAATACGGCTTTATTTTCTATTATTAAAATCATCAATCTTTTCGAATAAAAAGTCATGTCGAAGAAAAGGATATACGAAGCGGCACGGGAACTGGATTTATCGAGCAAAGCACTTCTGCAGCTTCTCAAGCAGCTCGGGTTCGATGTTAAGAGCCACATGAGCGTTTTCACCGATGAGATGGCAGCGCGGGTCATGAGCGTTTTCACGGATGAGATGGCAGCACGGGTCCAGCAGAGACTTTCGGAGGAGAAAGAGGAAGCTAAAAAGGAGGAAAGGAAGAAGGAGGAGGTCCAGAAGGCAGTAGCTACCAAGGCGCCGGAAAGAGTTTTCGTAAGAAGACCTCGCCCCAGAAGAAAAAGGCGAAAGAAGAAGCATATAGGCAGGGATTACGCAGCCGAAGTCCGAAGACTTGAAGAGGAGAGGCGGCGCAGACGAGAGGAACTTCTGAAGTCGATAACTAAGGAGAAAGTTTTCGAGGCTGTAAGACAAACGCTCGCTCAGCTTTCGCAAACCCGCAAGAAAAGAAAGTACAGAAAAACGAGGCGCGAAGAAGTAGAAGGAGAACTTAAGGACCCCAACGCTATCGAGGTCCACGAATTCATGACAACAAAGGAGCTTGCCGAGAGGCTTGGAATATCGCCCACAGAGCTTATCGAAAAGTGCTTCAAAGAGCTTGGTTTGATCGTAACGATAAATCAAAGGCTTGATTTCGAAACCATATCGCTTATAGCGGATGCTTATGGGAAGAAGCCGGTTAAGGTTGACATAGAGGATGAGCTTGCGGAGGAACTACGCGAGGAAGAAGAGGAGGAGGACGAAACCAAACTCGTAAGGCGCCCGCCAGTGGTAACTGTTATGGGACATGTTGACCATGGTAAAACTACTCTCCTTGATTACATAAGAAAAACCAATGTCGTCGCAGGGGAGGTTGGGGGGATAACCCAGCACATAGGTGCATACATGGTGGAAACCGAGTACGGGGAGATAACATTCATCGATACCCCCGGTCACAAGGCATTCACGGCGATGAGGGCACGGGGTGCGCAGGTTACTGACATCGCAGTGCTGGTGGTCGATTGGAAGGATGGAGTTATGCCGCAAACTGTCGAGGCTATAAACCATGCTCGTGCATCGGGAGTGCCTATTATCGTGGCTATAAACAAGATGGACCTGCCCGGTGCTAACTCTGAGCAGGTGATGAAACAGCTATCTGAGCTTGACATAGTATGCGACCAATGGGGAGGAGATACCCTTTGCGTGGAAATATCCGCGAAAACAGGAATGGGTGTGGATACCCTGATAGAATACATAATCCTTCAAGCCGAGCTTATGGAACTTAAAGCGAACCCATTCAAACCAGCGCGTGGTGTAGTTCTTGAGGCATGGCTCGACAGCGGACGAGGACCTACCGCGACAGTCTTAATTCAGCAGGGCACGCTTTACCGCGGCGACCCGATCGTAGTGGGGATGTATCATGGGCGTGTTAGAAACATGTTCGATGAGAGAGGCAATGTCGTCGAGGAAGCAGGACCATCAAGACCAGTTCAGGTTATAGGGCTTAACGGTGTGCCTGAGGTGGGCGATTTGCTCGTCGTGGTGGAGTCGGAGAAAAAGGCGGCTGAGATAGCATCAAAAAGGAGAAGAATACGGGAAGCGCAGAGAGAGCGGAGAATGCCAGCGATAACACTTGCGACATTCTACCAAAGAGCACAAAAGCAAAAAGAAAAAACGCTGAGATTAATACTGAAAGGGGATGTGGGCGGTTCAGTTGAGGCTATATCGGATCTTTTGTCACAGCTTTCCACAGATGAGACAAAGATAGAAATAATACATCGTGGGGTGGGCAATATAACTGAGAACGATGTTCTGCTGGCGGCAGCATCGAAGGCGGTTATCATAGGCTTTTCAGTTAAGGCGGACAGCAGGGTTCGAAAATTAGCCGAAAAGAACGGAGTGGAAATACGCCTTTACAGGGTTATCTATGACCTTGAGGACGACATAAAGAAAGCTCTTGAGGGCATGCTGGAACCCGAAATAAGGGAAGAATTTCTCGGCAAGGCGCGGATACTTAAAGTTTTCCGAAATAACATTGCCGGCTGTCTCGTTGAGCAGGGCGTCCTGAGGCGCGATGCTTCAATAAGAATATATCGTGACGATGAGTTACTTGGCGAAGGCAGGATAGCAGACCTCAGAAGGTACAAGGATCAGGTTAAAGAAGTGGTTGCGGGGCTTGAGTGTGGCGTTATGGTGGAGGGAGTTACCGGTTTTCAGCCTGACGACATAATAGAGGCGTTCAAGAAAATTGAGATAAAGAAGACTTTGTAGTTGGTGGTTCTTTGGACACGAGGCTGTTTAAAACCTAACCAAAATGATAATAGGAGTCAGAACTTTTGATCTTTACATTCCAGGTTGCAGGTCGCTTAAAGAGAAGCGGTTCGTTGTTAAGTCGCTTCGTGATAAAATTCGGTCGAGGTTCAATGTTTCGGTGGCTGAGGTTGATCACCACGACCTGTGGCAGCGCGTTAAAATCGCAGTTGTTGTGGTGAACACCAGCGCGGATTACACCAACGGATTGCTTGACAAGGTTCTCCAGATAGTGGAAAGCGAGAGACGGGTCAACATAATAGAGATTCAGACCGAACTGCTCTGACAGTCGATTTAAAGTTTTTTCCCCTTTGTGGTTTTTCTGTTAATTGTGCCTATTTTAACCTTTTTAGCCAACAAAAAGCCCCCGTTTTTCCGGGGGCTTGACACATCTAACATTCCGAAACGCCCGGCTAAGCTTTATTTCACCAGTTTCAGCACCATAGAGCTCGTTGCCTTTTCCGTCGTCAGCTTAAACACATAAGAGCCGGAAGGAACGGCTTTTCCTGCTTCATCGGTGCCATCCCATACCGCGCTGAATTCACCAGCTTTTGAGTAACCAGTGCGGATAGTTTTAACCACCCTTCCCGAGATGTCGAGAATTTCAGCCTTTATGTTGCCTGCTTCGGGCACTTTCCAGACGAGGTTAACAGCAGCATTGAATGGGTTCGGATAAGCGTCCACGAGTTTGGGAGTGGTGGGCGTAATCATGGATTTCGCCTCTTTTATGCCTTCCTCCGGGAATGAATCACGGACAATGCATATTGTCGGAACTGCGATGTGGAGTATCGGGTCAGCGGTTATCTCACCGTTTGTGCCACCGGTTGGCGCTTTCAGGTATTTCCCAGCGTCTTTATCGAGAACCGCAAAAATGTGAAGGTAGTTATCGACCTTTCTTGCCACGGAGATGTCGAGCTCGCAAAGGCAACTGTCAACTGCGCACTGTGGTGAGTTGGTGTAGGAAATGTTTCTTCTTGGGTGCCATGTTCTTCCGCCATCGGATGAGTATGAGAGGAATATTTCGTAGTTTGCGACATTGTTGGCGCTCATGTCGAACATTCCTTCTGTTGCTGCGGCAACGGAGTCAACGATTTGCTGGTACATTTCTTCTCCTATGGAATCCAATGTTGTGCCATGTGGATATAGTCTTAAAAGCCTCCAAAGTGAGTCGTGAAGTTCGTAGTATATCGGCCAGGCTTGCTCCCAGACCACATATATTGTGCCGGTATCATCTATAGCTATTGAGGGTCTTACAGATGTCATGAATTCAACGAGATATGAACCGCCATAATTGCCCTCAACATAGGTTGGTCTCGTGTTAGGTATTCCTGCTGTGATTAGGCTGTAATCTCCAGTAGCCTGACTCCAATGAAGCACACCTGAACCATACCATATCCCGAGTGTGCATGGGTCTGTGAGGCTATAGAAGTTCACGAGGAACGCGCTGAACACAGCGTGAACATTTCCTGATGGGTCGAATGTAAGGCTTATATCATTATAACCCGCTGGTTTCCACACCCCAGCGAATGTATCGACCCATGTGTAATACATGGTGTCTCCAGAGGCGAGGATTGTGCCTATTACAGTTGGGAAGAATAAGGTATCGAAGTCGCTGGGTTCATACATTCCATCCTCGTCTGGGTCAAGCACATGGATTCTGTTAGACCATGTTGCGCCGCCATCAGTTGATGTTCTTATTCCTATATCAAGTGATGCCCAGGAGGCTCCTCTATCTGTTCCTGTCCCGCAGTATACTGTATCGAATATGCTTATGTATCCTACAGCGACCTTCCCGGTTCGTCTGTCAACAGCTATGTCAGCGTTGATGCCCAGCGAGAAGTCCAAAAGCAGAGCATCGGTATAATCGTATGTGGTTATGAATCCTGATGCTTCGTAAACTGGCGAGCCTTTCCAGAAAACGACATAGTCGGGAACAGGAACACCGCATAATGTATCGTTACTTGAGGGTGTAGCTATGATGTATATATTACCATTGTTATCAGCATCTATTTTGGGCCATATGGCAAGAAGGTCCTCGACAGTGGAGCAGCCGACAAGGTCGGGATAATATGATTCATATTCGTGGCTATTCGACCAAGCTGTATCGGGTGACCGAGCCGTTGATGGTGACACCTCTGAAATGGAGAATGAACCTCTCTGAAACTCAGTGCCGTTTAGTCTGTACATGACATCCCAGCTGATATGGGTATGGAAGTTACTTGCCGCAGTTTTCATACCATGGTATGCGACGAAAGGTACATCGAGAGTTTCACTGGGGTTTATCGCATTTGGAAGCTTTGTGAGAGTTATGTTACAGTACCCTGATTTATACATCGGGTCTGCCTGAGAACCCCATTGAAGCATTGAGCCTGTCCTTGATAATATGGAGTCGAAAAACATAGATATGTAGTTATACTTTATGTGTCTGTGGGGTGGTGAGGTAACCCATCCAAAGTCGGGTGAATGCATCCATGC
>JAGGRZ010000049.1 GCA_021159335.1 bacterium | reverse complement strand
TTTAAATTTACAAAATAGCCTTTTTTATGTATAAAACATTCAGTATTTATATATTTATGAAAATCAACAAGTGATGGGCCATTAGATTGAAATCCCTTTCTTATTCCAAGGTCATCACCCATTCGATAAACCATATAATCAACTTTCCTAAGTTCTGATTTCAGATATTTAGATTCTGGAAGAATATTATCGTTTAGCGCAACTAGATATGATTTAATTTGAATTTTTTCTAATTGAATATCTTCAAATTGTTTTAACCAATGTAATCTATATCTTTCAAAATAATCAAAACAATTAGATAATAATTGCAATGTATCTGTTCCTTCTGAATCCAATCCCCACCAAAAATCTTCCTGTAAATTGTTAAGAAAATGAAAATTTATATCTTCCTTTATTATATTCTTAAAGAAATCAGAAAAAGAAGGATAAACAAATATTTTCAACTTAGTATCTATTTTTATATCAAATAAGATTATATCGTTATTTTGCAAACGAATAGACTTCTTTGGAAAAATTGGACAGTAATCAGATAGTTTAAGTTTCTTCTTCTTATGTAAACAATATGCAACCTTTATAGCATCCGAAGACAATACACAAGGCAATAGAACACGCAAAAGGGAAAACCTCAAAAGATTTTACACATAGATGTTAACATATTTCACATAAAATGTCAAGTTCTAGGATGGTGTCTTCCACGTAATTTTTTGATCTTTCAATTCAAATCTTCCTTCTGGAAGTTCTCTAATATTTAAAGTCTGAATTTGGCCATCTGGACTTTCAACTTCTATTTCTATGTAAGCTATATCATCAAAATCAGCAGTAGCATCATTTGGAACATAAATTTCAAACTTGCAATTTTTTGAATCAATAATTTTTATTTGTTGGTCGCTTCCACCAGAATTAGCAGTTGCCAATTTAACAGAATGTTGATAATCATCATAAATTTCACAACGAATTTTCCAACCATCCAAATTTTCAATCCCGTTTACAGTACATGTAAATAAAATAGCATCTCCTTTAGTTAATTTCATATTAACTTTCCTCCTGACAAGCAAAATTTAGATTAAATTCATTACATTGAAAATCTAAATTCAAATTATATTTGCTATAATTCAAGTTCAAGTTATATTTGCTATAATCTAAAGTTAATTTACAAGGTGCAAATTTCAATCTTTGAAATAATAAAATATCTGTTGAATATCTAATTTCATTTATTTGCAAGAATAAAGCATCAATAGAAATTTGTTTTCCAATTATTTCTAATATTATATCTATAATATAAGCAAAAGATTGCAATTGTCCTAATAAAGAATCAATGTTATAGTTAGCAAATTGTAATTGCTTTAGTAGTAAATCAATATTATAAATAAAAGATTTCAATTGTTTTAATAAAACATCAACATTATAAGAATCTGATAATAGTTCACTAAATACTGAATCAACATCATAACTAGTAAAACGTAATTGCTTTAAAAAAACATCTATACTCCAAACAATTGATTTCAATGATTTTAACAAAATATCGATCTGATAAGCAAAATTTAAGACATTTCTCAGGAGAATATCAAGATTATATTGAAATTCTACTTCTTCTTCTTTTTGTAATATTAAATCTATGGAATATTGTAGTTGTCCAACTTTACTTAGAATTAAATCAATACTATAATTATTAAATACAATCTTTTGCAACAAAATATCTAAACCATAACCAAATTGTCTTAATTCCTTAATTAATATGTCTAAAGTATAAATAGAAGATTTTAATAATTCCAATAAAATATCAATGTTATAATATTGATAACACAATTTCTTTATTAATATATCGACATCATAATTTAAAAATTGGGTTTTTTCCAATAAAATATCAATATTATATAATTTCTCAATTTTCTTTATTATTACATCAATATTATAGGCTAAAGAATTTAATCCTTCTAATAACGAATCAACAAGAATAGTCTTTTTCAATCCATAAAGTATTGCATCTATAGAATAATTAATTTCTTTTACAGTCTGTTCATCTCCAATTGTCGAACTTGGTTCTGGGTCAATATACTTACGTACCAGTATCCAATCGAATTTGAAATCCGAAGTATCATAAACATTGCTTTGAGTTCGATTTCCTAAATTCAAACTAGTCAAATCATACGTATTAACATAAGAACTACCTTGTTGTGAACCATTTAAATTAATTTTAAGATTATCACTTTGATCCTTAATAAATTCAAGAATACCCCAAGAAGTTAAGTTATCACCAACATCATACTCATTTCCATCAGTATCATATATAGCAAGTTTATCATAACTATCTCGCCATATTTTAAATATCAAATTATTTCCATTCCACCAATACAAACCAGAACCATGACTGGTAGGATTCAATTGATAATATCGTGCACGTAATGCAGCATGAGATAATGAATCGTGAGTATGTTTAATTCCAAACGGAAGATGTGTCCAAGTTAAAATACTATTTACTACAGAATAATTTCCATTTCCTTGACTACCTTGAACAAAAGTCCATTTATTAGTATCAATGTCCGAACCATCAAAATCGTCAAAGAAAATAAATGTGTTATCGCCATTACTTAAATCATTGGCATTAGAACTTCCATAATAAAGATAAATAGTCTTAGTAGAAGAAGCTGGAATAGAAGGAACTTTTACCCAAAGAATGGCTTCTTGATTATTTTTATCCCATTTTTCTCTCCAAAAATGTAATGGAGTAGTTCCATCAGAATCAGCAAATGCAATATCTGTACCATCATCTTTAGCATGATTAAAGTTAAAATTACTAGAATTTAAAACTATTTTTACTTGATAATCTGCAAGATTATTAGAATTTGATGTATTATCTATAGTTATCTGTCTTCTAAAATTATAAGGAAGCCATCCTTCTTTTACTATACATATATCAACAGAATAATCAGAAGTTTGATGCTTCAAAATACATACATCACAAGAATAACTACTCGAATATACATATTCTTCTTGTTCCGAAGAAGAAAAACTTGGTTCTGGACTAACATACTTACGAACACGATATGTATCGAATACTGCATTTTCATATGCAAATATCCCAAAATGACCATCTGTATAAGAACCATCATTAACATTGATTGATTCAAATAATGAATTATCTGAATTATAAACATAAAAAATCAAATCTCCATTATCTTTCCATATAACTTTTAAAAAATACCAAATATCTTCAGATAATTCCCCTTGTTTTGAACCACTTGCCAAAAGAGGTTCAGATGCATGGTCTTTTCGAATCTGAATATCTTTATATGAAGATCTTTGATCAAGTATAAATTGATAACCATTTGCTTCAGTAGATGGTTGTGCAATTTGAATACCAGCAAGTGATGTATTAGAAGAAGCCTTTAACATTACCCAAGTTTCGAAAATTCTATTCCTGCCAGAATTTTGATCTATTGTTTTAGTCTTATATGATTGATTACCTTCTGCCTTAATTGCATAATTACCTGTTTTCACATCCGTTGTAGTAAACGAAATCGACAAAGAACCTTGATTAAAATCAGTCGTATTTTCGAAATCATCAAAGAAAATAAATGTATTATCACCATCGCTTGCATTAGTTGCTTCGGAATTTCCATAATAACAATAAATATCTACATTATTATCCAAATTATCACTAATTTTTACCCAACAATATGCTATACGATTGGGACTTGTCCCTTCTACTTTTTCTACCCAAAAGTTCAATAAAGTAGTTCCATCATTTTTAGTGAATCTTAATTAAGTCACCAGATTGATTTTGATCGCTAGGGAAATTAGATGAATGGCCTTCTACATGGAAATCACATCCTGAAGCACCAGAACTTTCACCTACCTTTAGTAATACTTGATAATCAGTTCCAGCGCCTGATTGGCCTTGAATGGTTATTTTCTTTCTGTAATTCCAACCATTTAGCCACGCCATTTAATATGCACCTCTTAAAAAACTAATCATTTAGCTTTTTTATCTCCCTATTACCATTTTCATCAATTATCCATAAAAATTTATGTTTCTTTCCCAAAATATATTTAATTCTTCTACCGCCATTTTTACCTAATGCAATATAATTACGTCTAAAAATTATTGGTTCTTCGCCTTTTTCCAGAAAAATTTCATAACTGGGAATTTGTTTTGGAAGAACTAATAAACCTTTATCTAATAGTTTTTTAGCCAATTTAATATCAAATGGATACCAACCAATAATTAATGCATCTTTCTTAGAAACATTCCCATACAATATTTCATTTCCATTCTCATCAAATTGTGCTATGCTTTTGCCATTAGCATAAGTAACTTTCCAATAATAAACCCAAGGACGATAAAGTAACAATTTTTCATAAGTTTTAAATAATTTGTCAAACATAGTTAACCTCCTTTCTTTAAAGACAATAATCCGTCCCATTCTGATAACCCAACTTGAATTATAGAATGGGACGATTAAAATTAAAAATAATTAACCTGTACTTTTGATGAATTCTCTTACTTTTTTAGGAATTTCTTTAAAAGACGGATAAGACTTGCTTCTACATCTATGTGTAAAAATAAAAATTCCATTTTCATCTATACCAACACTAAATCCCCCTCTCCTTATTGCAAGTTGGCTATTCGACATTCCCTTTGGAACTGCCGTTTTAAGCCCCTTTGGCTTAATATAGGGACGGAATGCTCCTCGGCTACTCTTTCGAGTAAGTTCCATGCTCCCACACAATCAGCGTTTCCCTTAAAACCACACTGACTGCACTGAAACACTTCAACACTTACTCGATTCGCCTTATCGGTGAACCCACACACAGGGCATCTTAGGGAACTGTATTGCGGGTTCACCTTTATTACTTGGAAACCTTCCAAGCGTCCCAATTCTTCCAATTTGTTTGCTAAATGATTATATGCCCAAGTATTGTTGCGCCTTCTAAATTCTTTTGTGCGATTTCTTTTGCCTTTAAATAATAATTTTTCAACCACAAAATCAGTATTGGGATAAAGTTTTACTAATAACTTTGCATAATAATTTAGCAATTGTTTTTGCGATGATAATTTTCCTTTATAACTTCTCCACTTAGTTCTTATCCTTAAATCTTTTAATTCCTTGCCAAAGATTTTTCCATCAGAAGTAGCAATTGCGTTGTTTAAACCTACATCAATGCCAATCTTATTATTGTTTTGTTTTTTCTTTTCTGGAAGTTCTATGAAACATTCCATAAAATAGTCATTGTTAATTTTTAATAATTTAAAGCTTTTTCTCAGTTTTCCTTTTTTTACCATTTTATTGAATAAGTTCGTTCTTTTACAGGGTATCTTTAACCTGTGTCTTGAATTTAAACTTATAACTGAAAACCAAATATCAAATTCTTTTGTTTTAAGTTCAGGAATAATATAAGCACTAAATTGATTTAAATCTATTTCTTTTCCTTTAAAATAAGGCCTTTCTTTTTGTTTATTCTTTTTTGCTCCCTTTACTATTTGCCAAGCTTTTACCGAAGCATCTCTAATTAATCTTCCGCCTCGACAATATTCTTTTGGTGGATATGAACCTTTTATAAATCCCGAATCAGACCAGAATACGGCGACCCAACCCG
>JAGGRZ010000048.1 GCA_021159335.1 bacterium | reverse complement strand
TCGCCCTTCTTTATGGTTTTGTCCGATGCTATCCCATGAGGCATAGCAGCTCTGTAACCTGAGGCTACTATTGTTTCGAACGGCACGCGCTCGCTCCCAAGCTTTTTCATTTCGTATTCGAGCTCTGCGGCGAACTCCTTTTCGCTTATTCCGGGAATGAGTTTTGGAATTGTCCTTTTAAGTCCTTCTTCGGCGATATTTATAGCTCGTTTTATCTTTTCTAATTCGTCATCATCCTTTATCTGTCTGAGTTTTTTGAGAGGGTTTTCGATCCCGATAAAGTTCACATCGGGAAACTTGACAACAAGCCGCTTATGCTGGGCAACGCTAACATTGTTTGCGTCAATGCCGACGAATCGTGCCCCTTTAAACAACTCGAGCTCCTCGATAAGCGTTAAATAATCCTTTTGATGCGAAATAATGTGTATTTCAGCCTTGTCGCCCACCTGGGCTTCAGATTGAGTTTTATATCTGAAATCGGTCATAAAAACGCGTCTTTCAGGCGATACCCACAACATTCCTGCAGAGCCGCTGAACCCCACAAGATAGCGTATGTCTATGTTGAATGTGAAAAGAAACCCATCCAATCGCATGTCCTTCAATTCATCAAGGAATCTTTCTATCCTTCCCATTTTGCTCTCCTTTCAACCATTGATTTCCCAATTTCCTACCGGCAGCACTCTGAACGGGCGCATAAGTTCTGCTGATATTATTTTCTCGACATCGTCGATACAGCGAGAAAGTTCATCATTAACCACTATGTAGTCGTAATAAGGAGCGTGTTTTACCTCCTCATCGGCGTTTTTAAGCCTGACCAATATAGTTTCTTCCGGGTCAGTTCCCCGTGCTCTCAATCTTCTTTCAAGCTCTTCCTTGGTGGGTGGTATGATAAAGATTCTCACCGAATGTTGAGGATAAGCTTTCCTTATGGATTCGGCGCCCTGAACATCGACATCGAAAAGCATAACCCTGCCCTCGACAAGCGCTTTATCCACAAACTTCTTAAGCGTGCCGTACCTGTATCCGTGCACCCACGCCCATTCGACGAACTCCTTTTTCTCAATCATCGTGTCGAACTCATCATCGCTCACAAAAAAATAATCCACGCCATCTTTCTCGTCAGCGCGCTTTGGCCTCGTGGTAACCGAAATCGAATAAAGAAAATCCTCGTGCCTTGAGAGCAATCCTTTGTAAACCGATGTTTTCCCACCGCCGGATGGTGAGGATAAAATAACCAAAAGACCTTTTCTGGTCTTTATCATTTGTTGTCCCCCTTTTTCTCATCGCTTTTGAGCGGCAACCTGATGTAGAATGTGACGCCCCCGACTGGATTGTTCTTGTACCATATCTCGCCCTTATGAGCCTCGATTATTTGCGCCGATATGGACAGTCCAAGCCCCGTCCCGGTGGGTTTAGTCGTGAAAAAAGGCTGGAATATCTTATCCCCAACGCCCTCAGGTATCCCTGGCCCATTATCGCTGAACTCTATCCAGCAGTATTCCCCCTCTTTATAGGCTTTTATCCCTATCTTTCCTCCCTCACCGAGCACCGATATGGAATTTCTGAAAAGGTTTATCAAGACCTGTCTTATAAGCTGTTCGTCGTATTCGAATTTAGGAATGTCATCGGCTATCTCGTAGGTTACGGTTATCTTTTTCTCGGCGATTTCTGGTTCGAAAAATATTATAACATCCTGAATGGTTTTGCCTATTTCGCAAAGTGATTTTTCAGGCTCGCTGAATTTTGAGAAGTCGAGCGCATCCTGTATGGTTCTCTCGATCTTTTGCGTCTCCTCAAGTATTATCTCAAGTTTCTCCCTCAGGTTCTCGTCCAAGTCATAATCTCTTAGTATCGCCCTCGCGAAACCACCTATGGCAACGATCGGGTTTCTTATCTCGTGGGCTATCTGCGCCGCTATAGTCCCGACAGCAGAAAGCTTTTCCGCAAGCACCAGCTTCTCCTGATTCTCCCTGAGCTCGGCATATGCTTTCTCAAGCTCCTGATAGCTTTTCTGCAGTTCCTCAGTAAGCATCGACCTTTCAATAGCAAAACTCGCATGATTCGCAACAGCTCTTAAGAGTTCGAGGTCAGATTCAGTTATAGGCTTTTTGGTAACGAGGTTATCAACTATTATAACACCCTGAGGTTTCTCGAGTGTCCTTAGCGGTACAACGGCAAAAAACGGCGACCCCAGGGTTTCCCTAATATCGGCTGTCTCATCCCAGAGTTCTTTGTTATCGGGGGAAACGAGCACAGCAGAACCCTCATTAAGCACCCGCAGGAGGAAGTGGTTGCTATCGAGGGGAATTCTGAATTTCTTTATCGTCTCGTTTATTTTGGCGTCCTCATTCTCGAAAACCTCATAATATGCTCGCAGCGTTTCCGAGAGCGTGCGTGGATGAGTCGGCAGGTTAGCCCATATTCGCTGTGCCTCCTCAGGCGTTGACGGTCCTATAGCGTATTTCCCCACAAGCGTTCCCTCTTTCTCGTCGATGAGCAGCAAAAACGCTCTGTTAAACTGAAGTCCTTCGCGAGCAGTTATGGCGGTAAGAAGTATGTGAAGTATTCTGTCAAGCTTAGTTTCTCGCTGAAGCGTGTCGGTGAGCTCGATTATCATGTGCAAAGCTTGGTATTGACGCTTGAGTTTTTCGCTCGTTTCCCGCAGCCTTTCCTGTATGGCTTCGTTATCCTTTTGCAAGGCCTCACGGTGTTCTTTTGGCGATATGTGACTCAGGAAGTAAACTGCAAGTATCGTATCACAAAGATTACCCGTATCCTCAAGTCGTATCGGGATTGCTTTTGGCGATGATGCTATTATCCGTCTGAATTCGCGGTGTGGGTCACCGCCGACGATGAGAACGAAAAAATCCTCCTTTCCCGCGAGTTCGCGCAGTTCGTCCTCAGATAAAGTTAACCCCGCTATAACTACGCACCCTTCCTTATCGCTTATGTCAAATCCGCACGACCGTATAGGTTGTGCTATACTCTTTAGGATTTCCTCGTCGTGCTCAATTATCGTTACGCAAACTTTTTCGCTTGAATTCTCCATACACCTTAAAATAACTGATATTTCGCTCAGGTCAATAATACGCATTGACTCAAAAAATTATATGACACCCAGACCGTGCGTTTTTGCAGCAGGCGATGTTGTGACAGGTGCTGCGACGGTCACCGAGGCCATGGGAACTGCAAGGATTGCTGCGAAAGGTATAGATGCCTGTCTATCGGGCAAGCTGAAAAAGAAGTAAGATTATGCTCAAAACATTCGGTTGACTTCTTGTTCGGGCGAAATGCGCGCGGAAAAAGTGTTGCCTAACCGAGATGCGGGTCTTATCAACTTATTTTCGTTTGCTTCTTCGTGTGAAGCTTTCAACAGCAGTATCCCATTTTCTGGACACTACTTTCCCAATTATAGTTCTGAGTTGTGCAGGAAGCCTGACAAGGTAGGATTCAAGTGGCTCCATAGTTTCGGGATGCACGAGTTCGGGGTTGAGCTCAAGCAACGGAACCAGGAAAAAATCGCGCTGACAAAGGTATTTATGTGGTATGCAAAGAGATTCGCTTTCGAGGACATCTTCGCCGAAAAGTAATATGTCGATGTCAAGTTCTCTCGGCCCCCATTTTGAGGAACTGGGCTGACGACCAAGTTTGCGCTCTATCATTTTTAGCTCGAAAAGAAGTTTTTTGGGAGGTCCTTCGTATTCCACCAATGCGACCGCATTAAGAAATTTCGGCTGGTATTTTTCGCCCCAGGGCTCCGATTCATAGACTGACGAAACTGCTTCTACCTTTGCTATTTTTGCTATCTCTTTTAGTCCGTTTATTATGTTCTCGAGCCTGTCGCCAAGGTTACTGCCAAGCCCGAGATAAACGCTTTCCGCCATCACCTTTTCCTCTCGCATTCGACCTCAACCCACTCAAGAAAACCTGGGAATGGCGGATGATTCTTCCGAACCTTAACCACGAGATGTCTCGCCATCGGCGTTTCCTTCATAATAAGGTCCGCAAGCCTTTCAGCAACAGTCTCGGTAAGATGGAACCTATTCTCGTCGAAAAAGCGCGCTATAAGCCAATATATGGTTTCGTAGTTTATTGCGTCGGAAAGTTTATCCGTTGCAGCTGCCTTCGATGTATCGTACTCTATCTCGACATCCACTGAGTAGCGCTTGGCAAGCTCCTTCTCAGCCTTGGATGTACCATGATAGCCGAAAAAGAGCATGTTGTGCATTCTTATTATTCCCATTAGGTTCCCCTCACATGGTGAAACAAAGTTATGGGCACTCTTCAAATCACCTTACCTCAATTCTATTGGCCAGCGCGTTGGTAAGAGTCTTTTTATCGGTGAACTCAAGCAGGCTCCCCGCAGAAATCCCCCTCGCAAGAGTTGTGACTTTAACACCAGTTGGTTCGAGGATTTTTGCGAGATACCTTATCGTGGTCTCCCCCTCAGGAGTTGGATTAAGCGCCAGAATAACTTCCTTAATATCACCCTGGCTAACTCTCGCGAGAAGCTCTTTTATGTGTAGTTGTTCTTCGTCAACCCCAGCGAGAGCGTCGAGAACACCACCAAGCACATGATAAACACCATCGTAAGCCATTGTAGCCTCTATCGCTGCTATGTCCTGCGGTTGCTCGACCACACAAATAGTCGAATGGTCACGATTGGCATCGGCGCAGATGGGACACGGGTCACTCTCGGAAATGTTAAAGCATATAGAGCAAACTTTAGCCTCCTCCATTATCCCCCGCAGAGCATCAATGAGCGCCTCTATGTCCTCCTTCGGACGGCTTAGAAGATGATATGCCAGTCTCGTCGCGGTCCTCACGCCTATCCCCGGGAGCCTTGTTAGCTCCTCTATAAGTTTATCTATAGCTTTTTTGTCAGCCATTTTTACTCTTCTTTTGCCGCTTTCGCTTCGGCTATTATTTTATCAGCTATTTCCTTGGGGACCGGCTCATAATGTGAGAACTTTTGCGTGAACCATCCTCTGCCCTGTGTCATTGAGCGAAGTGTGCTACTGTACTTATAGAGCTCCGCCTGCGGAACCTTTGCTATTATTTTCTGAAGTTTCTTGCCCACGGGCTCGACACCAAGAATTCTGCCTCTTCTTGCCGATATGTCACCCATAACATCGCCGGTGAACTCCTCCGGCACTATAATCTCAAGGTCCATTATTGGCTCAAGTAGAATAGGTTTTGCCTTCATGAATGCGCGTCGGAAAACCTCTCTGGCGCATCTTTGAAATGCGATGTCTTTGCTGTCAACTGGATGCTCCTTCCCGTCAACCACGACTGCTTTGAGGTCTATTATAGGATAACCAGCCAGAACACCTTCACTCATCGCCTGCTTTATACCCTTCTCTATCGAGCCTTGAAAACCTGATGATATCGCACCGCCAAAAACCTCCCAGCCGTATTCGAAGCCAGCGCCACGCTCAAGCGGCTCTATGCGAAGTTCTATCTCCGCGAATTCACCTGCACCGCCTGTTTGCTTCTTATGGCGATATCTATCCGAAGCTACTGCCGTTATAGTCTCGCGGTATGGAATGCGTGGTTTCCTTAGCTCGACATCGACTTTGAATCTTTCGCGAAGTTTCCTCACAACGAGCTCGAGATGAACCTCGCCCTGACCGTAAACTATTGTTTGCTTAAGTTCGGGATCGACATTAAAGAAGAATGTGGGGTCCTCATCGTGCAGCCTCGCAAGCCCCTGGGCTATCTTGTCCTCCTCGCCTTTTTGTTTTGGTACCACGGCCTCTGCGACTAACGGTTCCGGAAACTCTATTGGTGGGAAAACTATAGGCTCCTTCTTGTCGCACAGAGTATGCCCAGTTTTCGTATTTTTCAATTTGACAGTAACACCAATATCACCTGCCAGAAGTTCTGGGACATCTTCACGATTCTTCCCGTTGGACACAAAAAGCTGTCCTATGCGTTCGGTAGTCTGGACATTGGGGTTAAGTACATCGTCGCCGGGTTTCACGCGCCCCGAGTAAATCCTGAAGTAGGTGAGATCGCCCACATGTGGTTCAGTAATAAGCTTGAAAACGAGAGCTGAGAATGGCTCATTGGGTGATGGCTTTCTCTCGAGCGTTAGCTCGCCGCCAACCTTTTCTGCACCCTTAACAGGTCCTGCCAAAGCAGGCGAAGGCACAAATTTGATTATAGCATCTATTAGAAGGTCAATCCCCATGTTAAGCGCAGCAGAGCCGGTGTAAACGGGCACTATCTCACCGCTCATAATGCCGTCCAGAAGTCCCTTGGCTATCTCGTCCGCGGAGAGTGTTCCTTCTTCAAAGTATTTTTCCATGAGCTTCTCATCCGATTCGGCAGCTCGCTCAACGAGTGTCGTGTGAAGTTTCTCGACATCATCTGCTATTTCTGCAGGCACATCTACTTTCTTCCCTTTGCCTTTACCGCCCTTTTCGTATTGATAAGCAGTTTTCGTAAGTAAATCCACAACACCAATGAAAGTATCGGCAGCTCCTATCGGCAGAGTGAAGGGGACTATGGCATCGCCGAAGTAATCTTTAAGGTCCGAAAGGACTTTGTTGAAATCGGCATTTTCCCGGTCCATTTTATTTATGAAAACGATTCTTGGCTTTTCCTCAAGGTAGTCCCATGCTTTCTGGGTTCCCACCTCAACACTTGCCTGAGCGGAAACCACGATGATTCCTGCCTCAACAACCCTCGTGGCGCTTATCAGCTCGCCTATGAAGTCGGTGTATCCGGGTGTGTCTAAAATGTTGATTTTATTGTCGTCGTGCATTATGTGCATAATGGAGATGTTAACGGAGCTTTTCCTCTCGATCTCTATTTGATGAAAGTCGCTTACAGTATTGCCCTGCTCGACCGAACCCATCTTGGATATCATGCCAGCAGTGTAAAGCATTGCCTCAACCAGCGTGGTTTTGCCAGCTCCTCCATGAGATAGCAACGCGATATTCCTTATCTTATCAGGACCTACGACTTTAGACCCCACTTCCTCCTCCTTTGCTTTAAAATGGAAAACAAAATATTAAAGCCCATCTTAATGTCAAGCTCGCAGAAAAATAAGTTAAAGAGATTTTTATCTAAAATAAATAAAGAGCTAAATTTTAAAAAGCAACATATAACAAAATTAATTATTAAATTAAGGCGATAAAATTTATTTGCAAATCAAAAAAGCTTTACATATAAATTATAAATTCTTAATATTAAATGTGATTCGAGGGAGGACTATGAGAAAAGGGTTCACGCTTGTTGAAATAATGGTCGTTGTTGTCATAATAGGCGTGCTTGCTGCTCTTGCTATACCCACATATAAACTTGCAGTAGTTCGTGCTCGTCAGCGAGAGGCATTAGTGAATCTTAAATACCTTTGGGAACTTGAGCAGGCTTTCTTCGCTGAACACGGTCACTTTGGTCCCGGGATTCATGTAGATATAAACGAGGCTCACCTGCCGCCCGGGGTTGGGGGTAGAATAAAATCTTACATTGACAACGACCCACCGCTCGAATTCAGCCTCCCACCATCGCATAGGTACTATTATTACATCTATTACGAAACCAATCCGCCTTTTCTTTATATAGGCGCGGATTGTCGTGGTGAGAATGACCTCGATGGTGATCCTACACCTGATTGGTGGTATATATGGAATGATGGCATAATAAGGCCCATGTTCGACGATGCCGTGGAATAACAAATCGGAGCAACATCTGTGTCAAAAAGCATAAAAAATATCATAGTAGCCGGTGGTTTGCTCGTAGTGCTGACACTAATAGCAAATTTAATATACACCGTGAAATCGCAATACACTATACCACCTGCTGACCCCGCATCGCGCGAATGCCTTATGGAAATCCACAGAAATATAATGAAATATTATGTCGAGAATGGTAAGTTCCCTGAAAGCCTCGACGAACTCTATCAGAAAGGTTTTCTCCCGCCTCAATATTTTGATATAGTATTCGAAGGCAAAGTTTCTTACATATATGGAAAAGATTCGTTTTTCTTATACTCCAATGTTGATACAACAATAAATATTGTAGGCTTTAAAACGCCTTTTACCCCAAAGAAAGCTTCAAGCAAAAAATAACACTATATAAGCCAAAATTTGGCCTTTCCCGTTAGAAAATCTGTTTTTTATGTGACTTAGCTTCCGAAAACCTCGTTTAGAATTTTTATTATCTCTTCGCCGATTCGTT
>JAGGRZ010000047.1 GCA_021159335.1 bacterium | reverse complement strand
TATGGGCGAAAACCGGAACATCATGGCCACCATCTATGCCCCCAGCGAGCAGCGTTAGGAAAGTTGGTGACACTATTTTCGCTATCTGGAACAACTGGCGTGGTGTGAGAATTAAGCAGATGGTTTATCCGGTTAGTCTTGGGCGCGCGCGAGGAGACCTTGAGCAGATAGAATTTAAGGCGATTTTGAAGTCTGCTGATAGGGATACACATCGTGTGGGGCTTATCGTTTACTACGATACTATGCTAAGAAACAATGACGCTGCACCTATAGCCACAGCATTCGGTTTCACGGGTATCGCGTCGATATTTTTTGCCTCACGACCACCCGGTATTCCTCCCATCTGGCATGCATACGAGCGAGGTTTTCCGCCTGCTCCTGCTGACATAGTGGCTACGGGTATTCTTACTGGATTCGACGCTGCTGCAAGACCACCTGATGTATTCTGGTATGGGTCTTGGCCCGCTTCCGTTGGGAACCGCTGGCAGGATAGTGATTGGATTGCTGACACTGGCTCACCGTTCGGTGATTCAGCTACAATGGTGAAGTGGTATCCTGTTTTACTCGCCCCCGGCGATTCGGTGGTTTTCGTGACTTATTACGGTATAGGAGAGGTAGATCTTGGCACCACGGTAAGCCATTCACCACCTGAATTTGAGCCCGATTGCGAGAATGTTATACCCAATCCGTTTGAGGTTTCAGCTATCGTGACCAACGGTAATCCCCATTCGCTTACTAATGTCAGGATAATACTCGACTTGGGAGCCTCCGGCGCAACAGTGGTAAGCGGTGTTAATCCAGTAGTTATAGATACATTTTTCGGCTACGGTGGAACGAGGATTGTTAACTGGGATGTTTTAATACCTGATTCTCTTTTCGGCGATACGCTCAGATATAACATCGTGCTTCTTTCGAATGAGGATACAGTTGTGGAGCACTATCAATCATATGTGCCACCAGACATACCGATGGTTCAGTTTGATTCATTGTGGTTTTTCGAGGAAACCGATTGTGATGGTCGCAATGTGGTTCATGTCTGCTATGATGCCACAACATGCCGAGATAAATTCGTTCATCTCGATTTTGGCGTATCATTCGATGGCGGAAGGACATGGCATCTTCCCGCCTACGACAAACTTGAAAACTGGCGCCATCACATAGGGGACTCCGTTACTACCGGGATTCACTGCTTTGATTGGAATTTATCCGATGATGTTCCTGGCGTAGAGCTCGATTCTGCTGTTATAAGCATTTCGTATCATAAATTCGGCACCGGGGATTCGGCTTTATTCACGACATTCGCCGATTTTGCTCGCGGTGATACATCGCATGTAAAGATTCTTTCTCCTGACCCCGACGGCTTGGATGACGGTGCACTCTGGCTTCCTCCGGGAAGAGACACCATATATGTTTTGCAGGTGTATCCTGATGGACATTGTCGGGATTGCATGTCGAGGGCAATATACAACTACATGAGTGCAGGACACCCGCCGCTTAAGATAAAAATTTACATAATCCCCATATCGCAATTTAACGCTGCGTGCGCTGGATTTACTCCTGGCTCCGATGTGGATTCGGTTTTCGTTAATGCGAGCTACATTGATACCGCGAGAGTGGTTCATCCTGCGGTAAGGATGCGATTAACCGATTTCGATGTTCTCGCGTTTGGCGTTGCTGACAGTTATGGTAACAGGGACCTTTCGGCAGCTGCTGCCGATGCCGTAGCTGCATTCGCGAAAAAGGGCAGGGGTTTACTTTTAACCCACGATACCTCGGGATGCAGCCCTGGATGTTGCATGACGAATTTCTGCTCACTAACAGAGGTTACAGGTATCGCGTGCACGCTAACATCGAGTTGGACTACTTTTAATATCGTTCATAGGGTAGCCGACGACACATTGTTCGTGCTTCATCATCCGTTCAATATACCCGATACATTCAGCGTTCTCTTGTGCCACTGGAAGGGACAGAGAATAGTAAGCGGAACGATGCTCTATCAGGGGACGGGAATACCATCTTGCCCAAACGACAATCTTCTTTACTGGCAAGCTTATCATAATTTGAGGTATAATTCTTTCTCGAGCTTCTACTCGTATGGGCACAGAGAATCCGTTCCTATGGAGTGGGAAGCGAAAGCTATGATAAATTCTATTTACTACTCCTATCACGGCGGAGTGGGGAGCGGAGTTTATGTAAGCGAGCCTTTCCCGCTTGAGGGAGAACTCGGCGTTGAGGCGGACTTTTCGGCTGATGTGCCAGTTGGTGCAAACATAATTATTGAAGTGGCACTCGATACATGTATTGGTCCAGATGTTTGCTGGACCGACTGGTACAGAGTTGGTTCTGTCCCTTCATTTTCCTTCGATCAGGTTAAATACAGGGTGGGCATGACATTGAACGAGGAAAACGAAAGCCCCATTTTGCATTGGCTAAAAATAAAGCCTCGCGTTACGGATCCAAGGGAAATACAGGTAGTTGGCGCACTTGATTCCAGAGCCCCAAGAATAAGTTGGCATTGCCCGGATTCTATTGTTCTCTTTGGCGACACTTTAGATATAAACTTTTCGGTGTCGGACATGTTCGTTAATGCGGCGGAGCCGGGGACCATACTTATAGATTACTGCGAGGGAGTTGACACAATTATTGCGAGAGGTCCTGTTAGCTGGGTGGTCACGCCGACTCCATGCGATTCCGCCCGTATGAGAATCTTGATGCCCGATTCGTTCTGCAACTGGGGAGCACTTGAATGCGTGTTCCCGATTGTGGTTGCGGGGGAGATACACATATTTATCCCGGAGACAATAGCCGCTGCAGGAGAGACTATCAATGTGCCCATAGTAATAGATTCGATGTATCTTCCGATAACTTCACGATTTGTCCTCGATATTAATGTTAATTCTGATGTGATAAAGCCTATAGATTACGTTTCAGCGGTTACTCCTGCTCCCGCGACAGCAACCCTTACAGGTCATCTTGACGACTGGAGGATTGATATAAGCTGGTCCACAAGGGTTACGCTTGTCGGTGACACATTAGGTTACTTAAAGGTTCTCGTTGACCCCAAGGCGGTTGGCGGTTCGTATTCGCCCATTTACATAGACGATTTTACATCTGATCTGATGCACACATACTGGGAGAGCGGGATAGTCGTCGTCGCTTATTCGGGACGGCCATGGCTGCAGACGCTTGTGTTTGATTGTCCTTCGGACAAGAGTGTTTCCGAGAAGTGGCTTACATTCGGGGTTTCGTCTGGGGCGACAGACCTTTACGACCCGCGGCTTGACCTTCTTTGGTTGCCGTCGGCGCCGACGGAGATTTCTGCGTGGTTCGCTATGGACGACCCATCACACCCTGCGGTAACCCGTCTTTCGCGCGACATAAAAGACATCGTGCCCGTTAACATCTGGCAGGTGGTAGTGAGTTTTACGCGCGAGGTCAGGGTTAGATGGAACCCATCAAGCTTTGGCGAGGGGATATATATGCTCAATGACGAGGTGGACATGAAGGCTGAATCTGTTTATTTTGCTGCGGCTAACGAGACGCTTACTATAACATGGTCGGAGCCTGAACTTGTTGCTGCCAGAATACCGGTTACAAGGGGCTGGAACCTTCTTTCGCTTCCCGTAAGGAACCCGACAGCTGACCCCAAAATTGTTTTCCACAGATTGCTTGGACCATTCGAATTCAACCCTATAACGCGCTCGTTCCAGTATGCGAGCAGGGTTTCGTCCGGGATAGGTTACTGGACATACAGCTGGCAAGATTTGGAGTTCATCGTTGCTGGTGAGCCGGTTGCTGGGTTCGTTTTGCCGGTTTATATGGGCTGGAATCTTATAGGCGCGCCGTATTCAACGGTTCCGGTTGACAGCATAAGAGCCATTGGCACATCCATTCTTTCGATATACGGCTGGGATGGAAGCTCCTACTTTGTTCCCTCGAGCCTCGAGCCAGGCAAAGGCTATTGGGTGCTTGTGCCCGCTGACGGAGAGCTTGAGATTAGAGGAAGGTGATGGGCTTGTTGTTTCTGTAAACTTTGAGCTAATATAATACTTTTCTCGAGAGGGATTCAGACGGAATATAATATGCATTTCTTGCTTCGAATAATTTACTCATACTATTTCATTTCGGGAAATTTCGTATTTACTTGAAATTTAATCCTAAACTTACTTTATCCTATAATGAAAAGGAATGAATATAGATGATAAATTAAAAATCCTGAAGTCTGAAATGAAAATAAAGCCAGCGGAATTAACCATCTCTTTGGAGAATTTCATTCGTGAATATGCGGAAAAACTTGAGGGGGAAGAAGCGATATTGGAATTATACGAGAGCTTTGAGAAAAAGGTTGACTTTTGAGGAGTTATTATGTTTTGCTCTTATAGTAGGATGTCTAAAACAATGAAGATGTATAGTGTGCTATAAAGGTATATTAAAAAGATTTGATGTTAATCTCAATGAGCTTTAATAAATTTGAACACATCTCATTGTTTGTTGGCAGTTCCAAAGCACATGCTCCCAAGAACTATTAGCAACACTTCAGCTGGAAGCCTGAATCTTACTCGCGTGAAAAATATTGCATATCCTGCCGCAAAAAGAAGCATGGAGAAGACGATGGCTTTTATTTCTGGTCGGGACCAATTTAGTATCATCCCTTTAATGGCGAAAAGCAAAAGTATTAAATATGAAACAGCAAAAATTATTCTGTATTTTACGGAGCTTGCTTTCGTTTTGGTTATAGGTTTTGGATACGGTCGCCAAAAGTTGATGAATTTCAATGGATACATATAAATTACTCGCACCGGATGTTTACATATATAATTTAAAACTCTTTTTCTATATTCCTTGATTGATTGGTCCAATGGCAGCGATTGAAGATATTTTCCTTCGCTCGTTCTGTAGATCGGGAATGAGCCTGAGGATGGAGTTGTATATTCGCAGTTTCCAGCCCATAAATTCGCCCAACCTACAGTGGATAACGGAATAAATCGATTAAATTTTATTGAGTTTCTGACAGCCCAGGGCGCAAGTATCAGTATTATGCCAGCCAGTGCAGATGCTATCGTGCTTGGTCTGCGAAAAATTTGATACGATGGAATTATTGCTATAATCAAAAGCATTGGTATCAAAGATAATCCGATTCCTATTAAAATTCCCCATAAGAAAGCTTTTGCTGCGTTTATTTTGCGATTTTTCCAAAGGAGCCATAGATAAAATATCGCTAAAATCCACAGGCTCCCAAGAAGCTGCGGGTATAATACTGCTGATAGGTAAGCAATAGGCGGATAAATAGCGTATGCTAAAGCGGCGATTTTTGCGCTGATGGAATCAGTTAATTGCTTGGCAAGATTGTAAATAAGTATTACGCCCAGAGAAGCGAGAACCGCCTGAAACAATTTTAACCATAGGATTGATTTTGAGAAAATCATTGCTAATGCCAAAAAGGTCGGGTATGCCGGAGAGACGATGGCTGTTGGTTCTCCGTTTAGTGAGAATCCTTCGCCATTTGTTAGCGAGGTTGCTATTTTGTAATAGGTGAATTCATCGCCGTAATGCAGTTTATTCGCTCCTAAAAGGAAAATCATTGTTAGTCTAATGGTTAATGCTAAAAGGAAAATTATTGCCCAAAATGCCTTTTTATTTCCGATACGGGCAAGCAAAACAGAAATTTTTTGCATTATTTTCATAAATCTACTTATAATAATCAAAGAGCAAATTTACAATAGTTTTTAGGCTCTCGGTAGAAATTGATGAAGGCGAGAAGATGGTATATGTATTCGTTTATGATGTTTCAGGAGGGTTTGTGTGACGAAGGAATCGATGGAAAGAATGAAATCATTAGAGTGAATTAATTAAGTAGAGGAGAGAAATGTTTAAGCCTAATTTCAGTTATACCCATAATATTGTAAACAATTTGGTTGAAATTACATCTGCAAGGGAACTAATTCTTAACGCTTACCTTGTGCCTAAATGGGAGATTTCGCTAAGAAGAGAAGCATTAATTAGGGCGGCTCATGCTTCAACTGCGATAGAGGGTAATCCTCTCACCCTTGAGGAAGTTAGCCAACTTGCTCGTGGAAGAAAGGTAGTCGCTGCAAGAAGAGCGAAGCAAGAAGTTCTCAATTACCTTAATGTTCTGGAACACATAGAGAAGTATCAGGAAAATGGAATAGTGAAAGAAGAACACATCTTAAATTTGCACAAAGATATTACAAAGGAAACACTTGAAAATCCCGAATGGGAAGGAAAATATAGGAAAATTCAAGTATATGTGGGAAATAGAATCACGGGAGAGATAATATTTATACCACCACCTCCTGAAGAAGTCCCTTCCCTTATGAAAAACTTTATAAAATGGCTTAATTCTGAAGAAGCTCTTAAACTTCATCCTGTTCTTGTTGCGGGAATCTCCCATTACGAATTGGTAAGGATTCATCCTTTTGTGGATGGAAATGGCAGAACCGCAAGAGTAATTGCTACCCTTATACTTTACATAAGAGAATTTGATATAAAGAGGTTCTTTGCCCTTGATGATTACTATGACAGCGATAGGAGAGCGTATTATTCAGCTCTTAAATCCGTAAATCAAAAGACTCTTGATTTAACTCAATGGCTTGAATATTTCACTGAGGGAATTAAGGTTTCAATACTGCGTGTTAAGGAAAAAGTTTTACAGCTATCAATTGAGGGTAAGAGACGAAAAGAAAAAGGACAAATAGCATTAACTGAAAGGCAGATGAAGATAATAGAGTTCATACAGAAAAATGGTAGGATAACAGCGGGTAATGTGGCAAATATGTTCAAAATCACACGACAGGCAGCTTTAAAGGAACTATCTAAACTTGTAGAACTTGATGTGATAACGCTTAGAGGGAAAGGCAGAGGCGCACATTATGTGCTTGTATAGTGGTTGTCATTTTAGTTGTCGTTTTGGTTGTCGTTTTTTGAGTTTGGATGAAATATGATGTGTAGGATAACTAAAACTACTTTATTCAGTTTTGCTGAAGGAATCAGTTGGGAGATTAGTTTATTAAGGATAAAAAGACTTTATGAACAATATTGAAATATATTAGAGAAGTTCTAGACTCGTGCATTTCTAAAAATTGACTCAATTCTAAACGGTCGAGAAATAAGTATTTATCCCTCCTTCATCAACCCCCTCAACTCATTTTCCTCCTCGTAAGCGGGGGGCGCTATGGCGCGGACTTCCATAGCGAGCTCTTTCGGAGCTGTAACCCACACAACAGAGGTTTTGTCCTTGAATTTTATTGCTCTGACTACCTCGCCCTCTCCCACTATCTCACCTTTGCGGTTAAGAAGCCTTGCTTTCTCGCCTTTTTTCGGAAGAGGCGCAAACTCGTGGGGCAATTTTAGAAGTGCTAATTTATCGCTATATGTAAGGTCAACGACGAATATGGCTATGCCCGGGCAGGCTGAAACGCAAAGCGAACAGCCATCGCAAAGCTCGAAATCTATCTTAGGCAGTGCGTTTATGTTCGGAAAGGGCAGGATGGCGCCCTTCGGGCATGAGGTGTAGCACGGGTCGCAGGGTATCTCCTGAAAACACTCTATAATTGCGACGGGACCTTTTTCAAGTCGTTCCTTGGGCGGAGAAATTCGTTTTATGTCCTCCTCGGTGGGAACTCCGTCTTTTGCCAGCATATTTACACCTCTCTTTGCAGTGCTTTTTTAATTCTTCTCGCTGCTTCGGCTATTCTTTCCTCCGACTCGGCTATTGATATGCGCAGAAATCCAGGGGTGCCGAACGCTTCCCCGGGGACTGTGGCGACATTGGCATTCTCGAGCAAAAAGTCCGCCAGCGCCATGGAAGAGGGTATCTCGTCGCTAAGCAGGTCACGAACATCGCAGTAGATGTAAAATGCGCCGTTGGGCTTTAGCGGTTTAAAACCTTTTATGTCGGAAAGAAGTTCCAACGCTAAGTCGCGTCTGCGTTTTATCACAGGTTTAAGCTCCTCGGCGAATTCCCGACAATACTTTAAAGCAGCAATAGTCGCGTATTGAGAAACCGTGCACGGGTTAGAGGTCTGGTGCGCCTGTATTTTTGCTATAGCTGATATGACATCGGGTTTTCCGACCGCCCAACCAAGTCGCCAGCCAGTCATGGCGAAGCTTTTCGATACACCACTTACCACGATCGCGCGCTCAAGAAGGTCCTTGCCAAGTTGCAAAAGAGAACCGAACTCCCCCTCAAGAACGAGCGATTCGTATATCTCATCCGATAGTATAACCGTGCTCTCAGGAAGGGAATCTATTATTTTTTGCACTTCAGATTTACCGTAAACGACTCCCGTGGGATTAACGGGATTATTCAGGATGAAGATTTTCGTTTTTGATGTCACACTTGCCCCAAGCTTTTCGGGGTCGAGCCTGAACCCATCCTCTGGTCTCGTCTGAACGAATACGGGTTTTCCACCAGCTAATTTGACCATCTCGGGATAACTAACCCAATATGGAATCGGTATCAAGACCTCGTCGCCTGTGTCGAGAAGTGCCAGCAGTGCCGCGAATAGTGCATATTTCGCTCCCGGCGTTATGATGATGTTTTCTAAGCTTAGGGATGTCCCATATCGTCTGTTGATGTAGTTAGCGACCTCCTCGCGCAAGCTGGGAAGTCCATAAGATGAGGTATATTTTATTAAACCTTTTTCTATCGCGTCCTCGGCAGCTTTTCGTGCTTCCTCGGGCGGCATGAAATCGAGCTCACCAGCAGAAAGCGATATAACATCGCGCCCTTCAGCTCGCATCTGTGCTGCCTTCGCGGTGAGTGCTAAAGTCAAACTCGGGCTTATACTTTTGGCTATTTTGGAAAGCTCCATAGTTATTACACCTCGGTTTTAAATTTTCGTATCGTCCATTATTTTCCCATCTCTGAGGTGTATAATCCTGTGCGCGTGTTTTGCCACATCGGGGTCGTGTGTCACAATAACTATTGTTTTTCCTTCCTGATTTAGCTTATCGAATATTTTCATTATTTCCTCACCGGTTTTCGTGTCGAGGTTTCCTGTGGGCTCGTCCGCAAGGATTATGTCGGGATTGTTTACTAATGCTCTTGCTATTGCAACGCGTTGCCTTTCGCCGCCTGAAAGTTCGTTCGGACGATGGTGCATGCGGGTAACAAGGTTTACCGACTTAAGCGCTGAGTGGGCTATCTCAAGTCTTTTGCTACGAGGAACGCCTGCGTAAACCAATGGAAGCTCGACATTTTCAAGAGCTGTCTCCCGCGGAAGAAGGTTGAATGTCTGGAATACGAACCCCACACGGCGATTTCTTATGTAAGCCAGTTCAGCCTCTGAAAGCCCGGTAGTGTCCCTGCCGTCAAATATGTATTTGCCCTCGTCGGGCGTGTCCAGAAATCCGAGAATGTTCATTAGCGTTGATTTCCCCGAGCCAGAGGGACCCATTACTGCTAAGTATTCTCCGCGTTCTATAGTAAGGGTTACGCCATTTAGTGCGTTAATAACCTGGTCGCCCATCTTATACCGTTTCACCACATTTTCGAGACTCAACAATGCCATATTGTGCAAATTTTAGGTTTAAAACCTAACTTTAGCAAGTGAATTCTGTAACTTAAAAGTGCATCTTATTTCAAATTATCACATAAAAATTGAGTTATCTGACAACAATCAAAAACTTGCGAATAAAATTTGGCAGGACAATATTATCAAGAACATCAAAAACTGGAGGCAAGAGTGATAACCTTTACCGATGTTTTACTATCCGGAATATTTATTGTCGTCGCAATAATAATATCAAGCCTTGAGCGGTTACGCCTCGAACGGGATACCATAGAAGCCGCCGTGCGAGCATTCGTACAACTGATGTTAATAGGTTATGTACTGAAGTTCGTTTTCGCTGCTAACAAACCTATTTTCACGACATTAATGATTATTCTTATGGTTTTCGCCGGTTCTCTTGAGGCTACACGCCGCGCGAAAGGGATAAGAAAACCACTACCACCTATTTTCTTCTCGATGCTCGTGGCAACGATTTTCGTCATAATAATAACAGTAGGAATGGGCATAATATCGGCAAATCCCGTTTACCTAATACCAGTTTCTGGAATAGCCGTTGGCAACATAATGAACACCATGATAGTTTCCGCTATGAGATTCAAGCAGGGCATAAAAGAGAACCGCAATAAAGTTGAGGCGGCGCTGGCTCTTGGCATGTCCCCTAAAGCTGCCACAGCTAACCTTCGCAAACAGACATTAAGGCTTGCTCTTGCACCGAGGCTCGATAGGGTCAAAGTGTCAGGAATAATACACCTTCCTGGCGCCATGACAGGTATGATTCTTGCAGGTGCATCGCCGATAAAAGCGGTAAAATTCCAGATTATAATAATGTACATAATAATCTGCGCGCCGTTTGTGGCAGCATGGATTTTGGCGTCATTCATTTACAAAAAATTTTTCAACAAAGCCGAACAGCTGGTTATAAACTGAAATGAGAGCCATTTTTTTGACATTAGCGGTTATTTTATCGTTAGCATTTTCCCAGCAGGGCAAGGTTACTATAAGCGGAAAAGTAACGGACACCGACGGAAACCCCATCGTGGGCGTAAACATTTATATCCCCAAAAAGCCCATAGGAACCGCCACTAACATAGATGGTAAGTACTCCCTAACTATTCCCATGGGAACCAACAAACTTGTTATCTCAGCCGTGGGATACGAAACCAAGGATACCACCGTTACCGTGTTCAAAGATACGCACATAAACTTTGTCCTTAAGAAAGAGGCGATAAAAGCCTCACCAGTAATAGTTACTGCGTCGCGGACTAAACAGAAGCTTCTTGAGGCGCCGATATCCGTTTCGGTTGAATCGAGTGATGCCTTAAAGGTTCATTCGGTAAGCTCTCTTGAGGACGCTGTAAGATACCTTCCCGGGGTCTCGGTGACATCGCATCAGATTTCGGTAAGAAATGTTACCGGTTTTGCGTACGGCGTAGGCAGTAGAGTTATAGTAATGATAGATGGGGTTCCTGTGCTTTCGGGCGATACTGGAGAGATAAAATGGGATGCACTACCTATATCCGCAGTAAAGCAGGTCGAACTCGTGAAAGGCGCAGGGTCAACGATGTATGGTTCGGGCGCGGTGGCGGGCGTGTTAAACATCATAACTCAAACCCCGGAAAAGCAGGACCTGACCGTAACCGCCAAATTAGGCATTTACGACAAACCATACTGGAAACAGTGGATATGGACGGAGAAAGCTCTTAAATTTGGCACATTAAGCCTCACATACAGCCGAAAAAGCGGCAGTATAGGTTACCTTGCTTCCGCTTCGTACTCTGCCTCAGATGGTTACCGCGAAAACGACGATTTCAAGCGAGGGAAAATCTTCGCAAAAGTAGAATCAGAAATCCTTAAAAGTTCAAGATTTTCGATGTTCGTTGACCTTGCCTACGAGGACCGTGCCGGCTACTTCGAGTGGAAAAGCCAAAGCGAAGCACTCCGAACTCAACCAGGAAGAGAAAGCGACAGGGTTTGGTCTTCAAAAATTTACGCGTCAGCGTCGCTGAGCGGGCACACAAAACTACTTGCGGGAGTGTACAAGCTCACTCTCTCGAACAACTTCAATAACTGGGAAAGCCGTATTTACAATACCGTGACGGGCGAACACGAAACGGAAAGCTCGAGAAGCAACTCAACGAGTCTCGACTTTCAGCTGAACAAGTTTTTCGGGGAGCATTATCTCTCAAGCGGTGGAACGATAACCTATTCAGCCGTTGATGCCATAACATTTGGCAGACACTATGGCTTTGGCGGCGCGGTGTTTGTCGCTGACGAACTCAAACGATTCCATCCTCTGACGCTTCGTGGTGCTTTTAGATTCGATGCCTTCATGGTTGACTCGGCAACCTCCGGGACATTCGCTGGATTAAGTCCACAAATAGCAGCGACCTACAAAATAAGCGATAGAAGTTTCCTTAGAGCGAGTCTGTCATCTGGTTTCAGAATACCGACCATGGCTGAGCTATTCACGAGCACGAGTGCCGGCGGAATACTGAGGGTGATACCGAATCCATCGCTTAAACCAGAACGAGGTTACACCACGGAGATCGGTGCAAACTACATTACGAAAAATTTCTACGGTGACATTGCGCTTTTCTACAATCGCTTTTCGGACATGATTGAGCCGATTCCTATTGCGGGGACAATAGTCCAGTTCTGCAACCTGCGCAAAACCCGTGTATATGGACTTGAGGTGAACCTCAAAGTCAAAGTAAAGCGGCTCGAGGTGGTGGCTAACTATCTACTAAGCGATGCCCGGGATGTGGAACGCGACGAAAAACTACCCTATCGACCGAAAAACACGCTGAAATTGGGTTTTCAACTGATGCTCCTGAAAAACCTCATCCTGAGCGCTGATTGGCGATACAAATCAAAGTTCGAATACGGTTATTATAAAGCCGACCCAAAGGTGGAAACCAAAGTGCTCGACATTGAGGCGAGATACAAACTGCCCAGAGCAACCGTCTCTTTTAGGGTTAACAATGCGTTGAACTACAATTATGTTGAAATAGAGCGTAATCTGGCGCCGATAAGACATTTCATCCTAAGCCTCGAATTGAAACCGTTAAAGTAATTAATTATAATGTCTTAACTTGACTAGTTGACTGAAACCATTGTTAATGATAGATACTTAGGGAAATAATAAAACTTTCAAACCCCGAGGCTTTGGAGCGAATTCCCCAAGACATTGTGGATTTCCAGTTTCCGCCCGATGCAAGGATAAAGATATACGAATATTAAATTATTTCATATAAACAACCTTTCCTCTTGTATATGATTTTTTCCCCTCAGCAACGACGACATAAACCCCGCTCTTAACATCCTCACTTGGCTTCCAAAGAACGCTTTTACCAGAAATTTCGCCGAAATCGTGAACAAGTCGTCCGGAGAGGTCGAATATCTTAACACGCCAGCTATCATCATCAGGTAAAGTTATCCTGCATGCTTTGTTGAACGGGTTTGGATGTGCGGTTAATTCGCACTTTTGTGGGAATAAGCCAACATGCTCGGAAATGCCCGTTTCCCCCAGCGAGTCGGTTTTCATGATGAAGTAATAGTATGAATAATTTTCTCCACCGAAAATAAGTCCGTTATCTGGCGCGCGGAGGACTTTAAAAAATCTTACATAAGAGTAGCGCCTTACATTTAGGAAACGATACTTTTTACGCCATAGGACCCTACCCCAGTATCCAGCGGTGTCTATTTTGGCAATGGTTGCGGTGTCGCCTAGAGAACTTCCTACAGCAAGGAATGTCCCGTCCGAAAGAGGCATCATGTATTTTATATATATGCTATCCGTGAAGCTTTGCCTTTTAACCATATTCCCCAAAGAGTCGTATATAGAAACTTTGTAGTTTGTAGGATAATAGGGATTAACAATTATAAGGCCACCACTGGGTGTAGGGATTAGCTGGATTTTTCTAAGTCGGGAGTAGTAGGATATTCTTGGTATGTTAGTTTTCCAGATAGGTGCGCCGTCGCGACCATCGAGCTTGAGCACGACCACACTGTCGTAAAGCGACATAACTGTGCTCAGCCCTGTTACTGCTATAACAAAAATGGTATTATCGGGACTGTATGTTGCTTTTACGCCCCAGTCGGCGTCCGTATATGTATGCGACCAGATTGTTCTTCCGCTTAAATCGACTCGTTTTACGACAAGTTCAATACGCTCATATGGCCACTCTTGGATTCTGCCTGAGGCAATAATGTATCCATCGGGGGTTGGCTCTATGTAATTTTTGTATATAGAACTAATTTTTGTCTCCATTAGCGGCAGAACTTCCAATAATCTCAGGTTGTTATCCAATTTTATCACTCCTATTCCCCCGAAACCGTCCGTGCCCTGCTTTAGAAATGTGAAGACCTCGACGGTGGTGGAGCCTCTTGTCGCTATCCCCATGGGGCACATGCATTTGTAGAAGCTGTCCGGTCGATAGGTTCCTATGTATTTGTCGCCAACTATCCTGCCGTATCTATCGATTTTAACCACTTGTATGTATCCAGAATAGTATCTGGCGGAGCTGTGTCCTTCCTCGTCCTTTGAGAAAGCGACGAATACCTCTCCTCTCGGATTTACGGCAACACTGGGATATAAGGGATAATATAGACTCTGATAGAGTGCCCCGGGGAAGAAAGTTATCCAGAAACTTTCATCTGTGACAAAATTGTTTGCATACTGCGCCGCCGCTAAACATAAAAAACCAAGAACGACGGAAACGATAATTTTTCTCATTGCTCATCCCCCCTTACTTTACAAAAAATACTTTTCCGGCCAAATTTCTTTCTTCGTTGCCCGCAACAACGATGTATAACCCACTTTCCACCCTATCTTCGGGCTGCCAGACGAAACTTTTTCCCGATATCTCTCCGGACTCATAGACAAGACGACCTTTTGTGTTGTATATCTTAACGCTCCACTTCTCGTCGTAGGGATAGGTTATCCTGCATGCTTTGTTGAACGGGTTTGGGTAAACGGCTATTTTTGGACTGGCTGGGAGAGGAAAACGATTCTCGGCTATGCCGGTGTTTCCGAGAGTATCCGTTTTCATGACGAAATAGTAGTTTGAATATTCACCGACATAGGCGTCGCCGATGCCAGCGATAATGAGCGAGTCATCGAATGGAATGATTTTCTCAACAAAACCGCGGATGGGGAAGGTTTTCATATAAATGAATCTGAATTTTAATCTATAGTATTCTCCTTCTAACCTTACTTTTGCTATGGCTGCAAAGGTTGAGTCAGAGCCGTATTTGAATGCGCCTCCTGCCCAGAAAAGGTTTGAATCGATGGGAGTAAAACACCAGAATCTAAAATTTCCGTAGCCAGACTCGGGTTGAACTCGATATTCATCTCCTGATGACGGGTAATAGTAATAGACGGAGTGTCGTCCAGTGCTTCTACTGAAGTGGAACAAGCCACCATCCGGGGTTGGGTAAAGCGCGAAATAATTTTTGTTCACTTCGCGAATCCAACCTACGCGCAAAGCCGTTTTTGTCCATAATACAGTTCCCGAATCCAAATCAAGTTTGACGACTTTTGTGTTTATGTATTCATCGGGCCTATCATCTGCGACACATACAAACGCAAATTTTTTATCGGGACTTACAGCAATCCCCACGCCATAGTAATCTGGCAAGGTATCCGTCATGTCAAGGTGCCATATAGTATCTCCATCGAAATTAATCCTGCTGACTACTATGCCTCCGATTATATAACTGCTGTCAACCCGGCATATATCACCGCCTAAATAACTGATTCCATAATCGAATATGAGTTCGTCTGTGACTGTGAGCGACGAATCAAAGTAAAGCACACCAGTCTCCCATGTCGAGGAAGGAATAGTGCGTCTAGTAAAATAAAGCTCAAGATAACTCCGAAGCCCTCTTTCCAATCCCATAGGTTGTATGTATACAGTTGTATCAAGATCATAGTATCCGAAAAACAAATCATCCGTTATTCTCCCATGTTTATCCATCCTTATTAGTCTTGTGAAAGCTTTGCCTCTTGCGAAGGCTATTATAATGTCGTCACCGACTGTCGTTATTTTGTGAACACAGATTTTGTCTGAGAATCTGCCAGTGTGTGGGGGAAGGCGGACGCCATATATTACCTGGGGGAAGTAGTGAATCCAACCGGCGAATGAGAAGCCAAACGAAATAAGAATGAAAACAAATATCAATTTTCTCATCATAGAACCCCCTGAATTTTATTCCGCTTTTTAAATATACGAAAAAAAAAAAAATCGAGCCTCAATATTAATTTACTCTTCCACCTTCTCCACCTCAAGCACAAGCCCTTTTACTCCGATTACTTTTACTTTTTCGCCGCGCTTTATGTTCTGGTTGGAGCGGGCATTCCATATCTCGCCGTGGACGAATATTCTGCCAGTCTTTTTCGGTGAAATGCGTTCTATAACTTCCCCCATCTCTCCGACGAGTCCCTCCATCCCTGTTTTTGGCGGTTTGCGGTGAATTAGAACTGCCTTGGTCACTATAAACAGGAACAGGACTGAGAAAAAAGCCACCACGGGTATTATGGTCCACCAGTCTATTCTTAGGGCAGGCTCATTTGAGGCGGTAAGCATGAACGAACCGAAAAGTATCGACACGAGCCCACCGGTAAACAAAACCCCGAATCCCGGCATCTTTACCTCCAATATGAGCATTATTATTCCAGCGATTATCAATAGAACGCCCACATAATTCACAGGCAGTATCTGAAAGGCATACATCGCGCAAAGAATTGAGATTACCCCAACCACACCGGGCACGACCGCTCCGGGATGCTGCAATTCTATCGCAATCCCAAGAAGACCAAGCATAAGCAGCAGATAGGCGATATTGGGGTCGAGAATTTTGTGAAGAAACCTTTGCTGAGGCGGCATTTTTATCTCAACCATGTTCGCACGAGCGGTATGAAGTGTATCTGGTTCATCGTTAACCGTAACTACTTTGCCCTCAAGCATTTGAAGAAGTTCGTCTATGCTTTTTGCCATAGTGTCGATAACACCGAGTTTAAGCGCCTCGGAAGCCGTTATCGACTGGGATGACAGGACGAATTCCTGCGCCACGCTAACATTTCTTCCGCGAAGTTTTGCTATGGAGCGAATCCATGCAGCGGCGTCCTGGGTTACTTTCTCGCGCATTATCGCCGATGTGTCCGAGAACATTCCTATCCCGACAGGATGTGCTGCACCTATCCTCGTCCCTGGAGCCATCGCAGCAACATGGGATGCAACAACTATGAATGCCCCTGCTGATGCTGCCCGCGAACCCGACGGATAAACATAGACAATAATGGGGACCCTTGAGTTGAGTATTTTCTGAACGATGGACTTGGTTGCGGAAAGAAGCCCGCCCGGCGTATCCATAACGATAAGCACTGCTTCCGCGTTCTCAAGGTTGGCGCGGTCAATGCCGCGGGATATGTAAGTAGCCATAGGCGGGTCAACTGTCCCCTCAAAGTCAAGAACCAGAATTGTTCCCGCTGAAACCACCGACAACAAACCCATTAAAAGGATAAACCAGATTTTTCTCATCATGTTCTCCATCTATTTATTTTGTTTTTTTATGCTCAGCGCGGGTATCCCACCGGCATAACATAAAGCGGATGCTCATCTATCCCTAAAACTGTTTTCACATCGTTATCGTAAAAAGCACCAACCATTACCGTCCCCAAGCCCATGGCAACGCACTGAAGATGCAGATTCTCGCCTATATGCCCAGCCTCCATGGATATGTATCTGTATGCCCGCTCTCCGTAGTATCTCTTTGTTCTCTCAAAAACCGCAGCCAGAACTATTGTAGCCGGCGCATCCTCTATGAACATCTGTCTGAGGCATGCTATAGCAAGCAATCTTCTTAAATCGCCGCTTCTTACCAGAGTTATCGAGTGCGTCTCGGGTTCGTAATGATACACGCCATCCTCAAGCCCTTCGACATCGCCCACGACCACATATGTTTCGAAAGGATATGTTGCACCGGCGGAAGGGGCTGCTCTTAATTTGTTTATGGGGTCGGTGATTCCCTGGCAGGCCCACAAAAGTTGTGATATCTGCTTTATGGTTAGGGGTCTTTTCTTGAAACGCCTTATGCTACGCCGCCGCGCTATAGCTTCCTCCACCGATACTGTGCCTTTAAGATTGGGTTTTGGTAGCTTCATTCTCACGGACCCCGTGCAGGTTAAAACAACAACGATAAGGATAAACGCCAATTTTAACAAGTTTTTGCACTTCATTAATATAAATTTATCGCAAAAGTGTTATTAATCAAGTTATCCTTTCGCAAATTCAATTTTTATTGATATTTTGGTTCCGATGCGCAATAAATATAGAGGAATTTTATCCGATAAAGAAAGGAGCATCGAATGAGCACAGCATTCGTTTTTCCGGGGCAGGGTTCACAATATCCCGGGATGGGCAAGGATTTATACGACAAGTTTGACATCGTTCGCGAGATTTACAAAAGAGCAGATAGCCTTTCGGGACTTAAAATAAGCGAGCTATCTTTCGAAGCTGATAAACAGACGCTTTCCCAGACGCAATACACTCAGCCCTGCATTTTCGTTCATTCGTATGCGGTTCTTAATGTCGTTGACGAAAGCTACGACTCTGTTGCTGGGCACTCGCTCGGAGAATACTCGGCGCTTGTGGCTGCTGGCGTATTGACCTTTGAGGATGGTTTGCACGCCGTCGTAGAGCGCGGAAGGCTTATGTCGCAGGCAAAGAAAGGTGGAATGCTGGCTCCGCTTGGGGTTGCACTCGAGGATGTCAAAGAGGTGGTTAGCTCGCTAAAGAGTGAGGGGATAATCGAAGTAGCAAACTACAACGCGCCCGGGCAGTTCATTATAAGCGGTGAAATCGAAATCCTTGACAAAGCCGAGAAAATGCTTTCCGAACGAGGTGCGAAAAAAGTGGTTAGACTCGCTGTATCGGGTGCTTTCCATTCGCCACTTATGGAGGAAGCTCAAAAAGAAATGGAGAAAGTGCTTTCCAAAATAGACTTTTCTCCGCCGAAGGTCAGATTTTACGCTAATGTCACCGGTGATAGAGTTGAAAATCCCGAAGAAATAAGGAAAAACCTCGTCCTTCAGCTTACTCATCCCGTTCGCTGGATTGACATAGTAGAAAGCATGGTTCGTGACGGAGACAACAGGTTCGTTGAAATAGGACCGGGTAAAGTTTTGCGTGGGCTAATAAAACGGATAGCAAAAGATGTAGAAACAGTCGGCTACGAAGAAATACTAAGAAAGGAGTAGTATGGGACAGACAATAGCTCAAAAAATTCTGGCCAAAAAAAGCGGCAGGGGAAGCGTTGAAGTGGGCGAAATAGTGGAAGTTCGACCGGACCATGTGCTTTCCCACGACAATACCGCCGCTATATCGAAAAAATTCGCTCAACTTCCTATAGAGCGTGTTCTCGATCCTGAACAACCAGTTATAATTCTCGATCATACGGTGCCACCATCAACCGCTGCCTACGCAAACAACCACAAACTAATAAGAGAATTCGCCCAGAAAAACGGGATAAAACACTTTTACGATGTGGGACGAGGGATATGCCATCAAGTGCTCGTTGAGGAGGGGTTCGCCTATCCCGGAGCATTGATTCTTGGCGCCGACTCTCACACTACCACCTATGGAGCTTTGGGCGCTGCCAGCGCAGGAATCGGACGAAGCGAGGTCGCCGCGATATGGGCAACGGGTAAAATGTGGCTTCGAGTACCGGAAAGCATGCTTATAAAAATTTATGGCGACTTTCCTTTTGGCACGACATCGAAAGACCTCATCTTAAAAATCATAGGCGACATCGGCGCTGATGGTGCTCTTTATCGTTCCGTAGAGTTCGCAGGTGAGGGCATCAGGAATATGTCCGTAGCAAGCAGAATGGTGCTCGCTAATATGTCCGTAGAAATGGGCGCGAAGTTCGGTATAGTTCATCCTGACGACAAAGTCGACGAGTTTCTCAGCGATAAAACGCAAATTAAGTACGAACACATTCTTCCCGACCCGGACGCGCAGTATGTTGAAGTTTTAAACTACAATCTCGATGAATTAGAACCGATGGTCGCAATGCCTCACACTGTCGATAATGTTGCTCCCGTTGCCGATGTGGTTGGCACGAAAGTTAATCAGGTGTTTTTCGGTTCGTGCACCAACGGGAGAGTCGAGGATTTTCACATGGCAGCCTCGATAATTGCGGGCAGGCGTGTCGCTAACGGTGTTAGAATGCTCGCATTCCCGGCGAGCAGCAAAGTCCTTTCGGAAATTATAGCTGATGGAACGGCAAAAAAGCTTATCGATGCCGGCGTTATTTTGATGAATCCCGGTTGCGGACCTTGTCTCGGCGCGCACGAGGGCGTCCTCGCTGATGGTGAGATATGTATATCAACCGCCAATCGCAACTTTAAAGGCAGGATGGGCAATCCGAACGCCTTCATATATCTTGCAAGCCCGTACACGGCCGCCGCAGCTGCAGTAGCAGGTGAAATAGTGGACCCAAGAGAGTTGCTGTAATTAATTAGGACATGAATATAACGTCAATATCGCTCTGAAAATAACCATTATTGTTTTTTTGCGAAGTCAACCGCATTCATGAGTCCCTGAATGAATAGATCGATGTATTCTTCGAAAATAAATATTCTTTCCCGTCTAAACTCGCCGTCGTCGATTTTCCGTGACTCCGTAATTGTCAAGTATTTTACACCATCTCCAGTCTCTTTAACATCAAAGAAATAGGTTCTGCTTCCAGCTATAATTCTTTTTGAATAGAGTCTACCAAAATCATCCTTCAATATTTCCTCCTTTCTTAAATTAGGATTTAATTAACATTTCAATATCTTTATTCTTCAAGATTATTAACATTCCCACGGTGACCAACACCGCCATCATTGCTACTGCAGCTTGATATGCTATTCTCTGTCCTAACGGAGCGAAAAGCAAAGTGGTTGCTCCCCAAACTATTGGTCCCACGACTGCTGCTGCTTTGCCAGTCATCGAATATAAGCCGAAAAATCTTCCGACAGCATCCTTTGGAGCGAGTCGAAGCAAGTATGGTCTCGATGTGGTCCAGACGCCGCCAAGCATGACACCTAACCAAGCTCCTACTGCCCAGAAAACCACCCGATGTGGGAAAAAAGCAATAGCTAAAAGACCAATCACCCAGCCTATAAGGTCATAGATAAGCGCGCGATGTGCTCCTATGCTGTCAGTAATGCGGCCCCACAAAAATGAACCAATTATAGCTGCCGTAGTGGCGATAATGAAAAAAGCTATTTTGGAAGCATCGTCCATACCCATAGCTTTCTCCGCGAAAACGCCCATAAAAATTATCGTAGTCTCAACGGCCTCCTGATAGAAAAGCCTTGCCAGAAGAAATCTTCGGATACCGGGGTATTTTTTCGAATCAGAAAGTGTTTCAAAAATTGCTTTAAGACCTTGGACCTGCGATTTTTCCGCAGGATACTTTCTCTTTCGCTCGTCGAGCCAGAAATAAATCAGCGTTGGCAACGCAAAAGCAAAGAAAAGTAGAGCAGTAGGAATAAAAGTAGCAATTCTTCCTCCGGCTGGAATGGGAACTCTGAGCCCGAACAGGCTTCCGGTGTTGAACGGCATAACAATAGCCATCCCAGCTATGGAACCCACATATCCGAGTGCAGTTCCGAGACCGCTTACGACACCCCAGCGCTCAGGTTTCGCAACCCGGGGAAGCAGTGAATTATAAAAAGTTAGCGATAGTTGATAGGAAACATTCGCCACTACGAACGATACTAAAACGAATCCCAAAGTTCCCATTGAGGCACCGAGGCGAATAGCTATCGTTCCCAAGGCTGTCCCAAGCGCAAAAGACCAGAAAAATCCCATTCTTTTTCCTACCCTGTCCGAAAGCAAACCGAAAATAGGCGCCAAAAACACTACCAAAAGCTGTGAGATAGAATTTGCCACACTAACATACATATCAGGAGCACCGAAGTCGCTTACGACAAGAAGCGGGAAATAAAGAGACACCACATTCATAGAAAAAATGGTGTCGGCAAAGTCATATGTAGCCCATATAAACTCACGAAATTTTCGCTTTTGCTCAGCCATTCCCACCTGCCGCCATCCTGTAAAGCTCAAGAATTTTTACGAGATGAACCTCCGGGGAATGATTCTCTTCAACTCGTCTGCGGGCATTATTACCCATAGTAATCAGCTTCCTCTCATCGTTCCACAATTTTGCTACCGCATCTGCTATGCCCTCTGCTCTGCCGGGTTCAAAAAGGATGCCTACATCGTCGGTAACCAACTCGGGAATTCCGCCAATGTTGCTTGCAAGAATGGGTTTTGCGCTCGCCATGCCTTCGAGAACCATAAGAGGTGCATTTTCGAAACAGACTGAGGGTAAAATTACCATCCGTGAACGATATATGAGTTCTCTAAGTTTTTCGCCAACAAGCCTTCCTACAAACCTTACGGGGGCAGCCAAAGTCTCCGCCAGCTTTTCGAGCTCAGCACGCATGGGACCATCACCAGCGATAACAAGTTCATACTTCCCAAGCATCGCGAATGCCTTTATCATGTGCTCAAGACCCTTTTCAGCGGAAAGCCTTCCGAAATAAAGAGCATAATTTCCTGGCTCGGGGTGAGGCGTGAAGAACTTTGTGTCAACTGGATTGGGTACTACTACGAATCGGGTAGTATCAAAGCCCATTTCCGCGTGCTTTCTAACAAGAAAATTGCTTGGCGCAATAAAAAATTTCGGTATTAAGGCGGGTTTTTTGGTTGCAATGTATAATGCTTCAAGTGATGCCATGAGGCTTGCGCCAAAGGAACCCTTTTTGCATCGTTTGACAGGCGGAAGCACCAACCGTTTAATAAAATTCCTGCAAAGGTCGCAAGGTTCGCCCAGCTTATCGTTGTAAAGATTAGTATTGGGACAAACCAGTATGTGGTCGTGAAGAGACCAGACTATGGGGATTCTGCGTTTTTTTATAGGCTCGATAATCGAAAGCGAAATGTGATGCAGGAAGTTGTTAAGGTGAACGATGTCCACTTGGACATCTGCGAGTAAGGCGTCGATTTTTTCTGCTGCTTCGGAAAAGTGGAATATCCGCGAAAGAACTTTAAAAAAACTTTTGGGCGAGCGTTTTCTAAGCTCTTCTTTGAAGTCGATAAAGCTTACGAAATATTTCGAATAGGGAGTCGGCAAATCGTGAGGGGTCTTCATTGCGAACGGTATCGGATTGTGTCCAGCCCCTGAAAGCAACTTTGCAAGCATTAAGCCATATTGCGGTGCACCCCCTTGAGGATAGTATAAAGTGTTTACGATTAATACATTCATTTGGATGCATTGTAGCGAACGCCAAAAATCGAGCCAAGTTTTCTGGCAGCGACCCACATGCCAACCCTAATAAGGTTTCTTTTTATCATCGGTGCAACGCTACCTATCATCCAGCAGTTTTTCTGGCATTGCGCCACCATTTTGCGGATTTTTTCCGCATGCTCACCGTGCCAAAGCTCATCCCAGCTTTTATCCTTAATGTTGCCAAAGCTCACATTCATTGCATTGCACGGATGAACCTCGCCGTAAGGGTCTATAAAGAAAAGAACCGTTCCAGCCATACATGGCAGTAACCTTTTTCCGCCACGAACATAATTTATGAGTCCATGATTGAAATATGCCCTGAACCAATTTTTTGGACGGGATGTGGCGAGAAGCTCGTTAACCAGCTGTTCAAGCGCTTTTATCATCTCGTTTTGGCGCGAAATTTTGTTATCCTCCTTGTGGAAATAGTATGAATTATGGACAGCAGCGGTGGCGAACTCCATTCCCATAGCCTCGGAAAGGTGAAAGAGCGGCAGCAAGTCCTCTATGTTATCATCTGAAAGCGTAATGCCGAAACCTATGTCCTTGTGCCCCATCGCGTGAAGTTCTACGAGTGTTTTAAGACCGCGCTCAAAACCGCCGTCCATGCCGCGAAGATAATCGTTAACCTTGCTGAAACCCTCAAGGCTTACTCTTATGCCGACATCGGGGTATTTTTTCGCGATGTCCAGAATTTTATCGGTGAAGAAACCGTTGGTGCTTATCACTATTCGCCCGGCTTTTTTTCTGAGGACCTCAATAAAATCGCCAACATCGTCGCGGACAAAAGGTTCCCCACCCGTTATATTAACAAATCTCAGCCCATCAGGGATTTTCTCTAAATCCTTAGGCGTTATCTCCTCAGATGGTTTTGACGGGTGCTGCCAGATGTGGCACATTTTGCATCTTGCGTTGCATCTGTAGGTTATAGCGATAAGCCCGTCCATAAAAAGCTCGCTTTATTGACTTTCTCCAATTCCTATTAAGCTATAATATTCATCACTTAAAAGCTAACAAATAAAATTTGCGCGCAGGTGTTTTGGCAATCATTTTAGGATTGTATTCCAAAAATAGGGATTATTTTCGATGCTTGATGCGATAGCAAAAATCGACCTTATAGCATTCAACTTTATAAATCACCATCTTGCGTGTCGAATCCTTGACTTCACCATGATTCTTATGAGCGACAGGAAACTTTGGATACCGATAATTTTTAGTGGCATGATTTTTCTCGTCGTTTTCGGCGGTAAGCGGGGGATTCTTGCAGCAGTAGCAATAATAATTGCCGTCTCCATATCCGATTTAACAGCTGCTAAGTTTTTAAAGCCACTCATAGGGCGTCTAAGACCATGCCTAAGCCTCGATGTCAGGCTTGTTCTGGGCTGCGGCGGAAGGTTTTCGTTCCCATCAAACCACGCTGCGAACAGCGCAGCGATAGCAATGGCGCTTTTTACATTCTACAAAAAATCACTAAGATTCACAGTGCCACTCGCTATTGCCGTGGGGTTCTCGCGAATTTACCTTGGTGTCCACTACCCAAGCGATGTGCTTGGAGGGTTCGCGATAGGCGCAGCGATAGGATACGCAACATCGTGGGTAATAAAACAAATTTTCGCCAAAAATGCTGACCATAATAGGAAAAATACGGTTCCCCGAGCGGACTTTCGGACGGATAATTATAAAGGGGAACAAGGTTGTTGAGCTCGACGACAGCCATGAACTGCCCGAAAACTCAGATGTGCTCGAACTCGGAGAGAAGGTTTTAATACCAGCCCTTACGGACTCCCATGTTCACTTTTTTCAGACGGGGCTTTACCTTGGCGCGCTGAATCTTGGCGATGTGAGAACCAAAGCGGAACTCGTCCAAAAACTTCGCAACACAGACCCTACAAGCAACCTTATCGGAAAGATATTATGGGGCTACGATTACGACCCTATCGACTCAATGCCCACTGCAGATGAGCTAACGGACATTTTTGGCGATATACCGGTCGTTATTCGCCGTGCGGATGGTCATTCGTGTTCGCTATCGCGTGCTGCGATGAAATTACTCCCCGAACGGCTCCGAAATGAAAACGGTATTTACTTGGGTAAATCCAACGAACTTGTAATAGAACATCTTTTCACATTGCTTGACGAGGAAACCCTAAAAGACGCAGCCAAAAGGGTTTCCGACTTCGCCGTTAAGGCGGGAGCGCTCTTTGTTCATGCGCTGGTTCCCAACATTCGCTGGGCAAGAGTTCTTATGACCATCAAGGACTCACTCCCCATTAAGCTGACCATATTCGTTGAGACGACAGATGTAGCCAGTGTGGCCGAACTTGGATTGAAGCAAATAGGTGGCTGTATTCTTCTTGATGGTTCTTTTGGCTCGAGAACTGCTGCGTTAAGTAAACCTTACACGGACGCTCCTGAAAACAGGGGTATACTTTATTTTACCGATGACAGGCTTTACCAATTTTTTATGGATGCACGGGCGAAGAGTCTTCGCGTGGCGATGCACGCCATAGGAGATGCAGCAATAGAGCAGTATCTGCGAGTAGCGGAAAAAGTGTCCGGCGGTGCTCCATTGCATGGGTGGCGCATAGAGCACGCAGAGCTTGCCCACGGTGAATTGCTTGAAAGGATAGCACGGCTTTCTCTAACCCTTTCCGTTCAGCCGACTTTTGAGATACGCTGGGGTGGCCCCAACGGAATGTATGCAAAGCGACTTGGTGATAGATGGCGACAAACCAATCAGTTCAGGCGCGCGAGGGAGTTGGGGATAAATTTAATCGGTGGCTCTGATTCCTACATAACGCCTATTGACCCTGTTGGCGGCATTGTCGCGGCATTAGCGCATCCCAACGATGAGCAAAGGCTTGAATTTAGTGAGGCTATGGAGATGTTCTCGGATGCACCAGCACGCTGGGAGGGCAGGAAGCCGCCGCTCAGGGAAGGCTCGGAAGCGTTGGGCATAATACTTGACTCCGACTTCGGCGAAAAGAGAAAACCAAAGGTGGTGGGAGTGGTGAGAGGAGAGAGGGTTGAGTGGGTTTATTAGTAGAAATTCTTTATGAAGCTAATAAATATTCTGCAACTATTTAATAAAAATATTAAACTTAATCCACTAAATACCCCTTGCAACGCTGTTAACCCACAGTATCTTATCCTTTAAAGAGGCGTTAAAATGTAACAAAAGGAGGCTTAACCTTGCAGGTCGTAATAATGGCAGGCGGTTTCGGAACGAGGCTTCACCCGTTAACGCTTAGACGGCCCAAGCCTATGGTACCTGTTGCTGGCAAGCCAATGATGGAGCACATACTTAACTTGCTTTCGCAAAATGGTTTCGACGATGCCATAGCACTCCTTTACTATCAAGGCGAAAAAATAAGCAGTTACTTCGGCGATGGTTCACCGTGGGGAATGAAGATATCGTATCGTATGGCTGAGGCTGACCTCGGGACCGCAGGAAGCGTGGGCAATGCGGGAGACCTTATTAGAGGACGGTTTATAGTCATATCAGGAGATGTCCTGACCGACTTCGATCTTAAAGCAGCCATCGACTTCCATGAAAAAAAGAAAGCTTTAGCGACTATAGTTTTGACGAGGCATCCAACCCCTTTGCAGTTCGGAATAGTTATAATCGACGACGACGGCAGAATAGTCCGTTTTCTCGAAAAACCGGCATGGGGACAGGTATTCTCGGACACGATAAACACTGGAATATACATTTTCGAACCGGAAATTCTGGAATGGATACCTAAAGGGGAATTCTTCGACTTCTCGATGAATCTGTTTCCTCGACTATTGGAGGCTGGTGAAAGGCTTTATGGGTATGTCGCTGGCGGCTACTGGCGCGATGTGGGTAATCTTCGCGAATACAGGCGGGCTAATGAGGATGCGTTATGGGAACGGGTGAAGCTTAGATTTCCTGGTGAGCGCATTAAACATGGCGACGGTGAAGTATGGATATCTGATGGTGCGAGTATAGAGGATGGTGCAAAAATTGAGGGCAGGGTTCTGCTCGGAAAGAATGCAAGGATAAAAAAAGGTGCTTTCTTATATAATTCAGTTATAGGTGAGGATTCCGAAATAGGCGCGGGTGCTTATGTGGAAGGAGCTGTTATATGGGATGGGGTCAAAGTAGGGGATGGTGCACATATAAGTAATGCTGTGCTGGCTTCAGGAGTTAAGGTGGGCGAGGGTGCTACGATACACGAGCATGTTGTCATAGCGGACGAGTGCAGAATAGGCAATGGTGCGACCATAGTAGCTGGCGTCAAACTGTGGCCTCAGAAAATTGTTGATGATCGCGCATTCCTTACTGAATCGCTAATATTCCGTGACCGCGTTGGTGGAGAACTGTTTGCTCGTTCCAGAATAAGCGGCACTATAAATTGGGAAATATCGCCCGAATTCGCAGCCAAAGTAGGTGCTGCTCTCGGTGCTACAGTAGGGAAAGAGGGTGGAACGATAGTTATTTCGCGTGACCCCGACAGAGCAAGCCAGATAACCGCCAGAGCTCTGTTCTGTGGAGCTATGTCAGCGGGGATGAATGTCGAGGATCTCGGCCTCGTTCCTATTCCGCTAACGAGACAGTATCTTTCAGCGAATCCTAAGACTGCGGGGGTTCACATCAGAAAATCCCCGTATAATCCTAAGAAGCAGGACCTGATATTTCTCGCAGGCGATGGAACGGATCTGCCAGTAAAGGTTTGCCGGAAAATAGAACAGCTTCTTATGCGCGAGGGGATACCAAAAGCCGAATACGAAAATCTTGGGAAACTATCGCGACCAACTGGGCAAATTGAATTCTACAGGGAAAAGCTTCTCTCCTATGTGGATGTTTTGGCGATAAAGGGCGGCGGTTTCAAAATTGTGGTTGATTACGAATTCGGTGCGGCAGCGCAGGTTATGCCTGCCATAAACGAGCAGATAGGCGCAGAGGTCCTTACGCTTAACGCCTATGTAGACCCTAACAGGCTCACCAAAACCCGCGAGGAGAGAGAAAAGACTCTTAAAACACTTTCTGCCGTGGTGACAAGTCTCGGTGCAGACGCAGGCTTCGCTATCGACCCCACTGGTGAAAGACTTACGATAGTGGACGAAAGGGGTAAAATATACAAAGACAACGAATTACTCTATCTTGTGACGAAACTTTATCTTTCACAATACAAGCCGGAAACTATAGCAGTCCCTATTTCGGCGACGATGGGGGTAAACTTTGTTGCGCGCGAACACGGCATAAAGGTGGTTAGAATCCGCGAGGACCATCTCGCCATGATGGAAGCAGCGCGGAGCGGAATAGAATTCGTGGGCGGGACGAGAGGAGGATTCATATTCTCCTATTTTGGTTTCGCCTGTGATGCCATGTTTTCCATGGTGAAAATCCTCGAATTAATGGCAAAGGCTGGACAGCCGCTGTCGTTATTGGCGGTTGATATGCCCAAGTTTTTCTGGATTCAGCGCGAGGTAGATTGTCCGTGGCATGCTAAGGGTAAAGTCATGCGCTCGCTTATCGAGTATACTAAGAATTTCCCGCGGGACATCGTGGATGGCGTCAGAGTAATACGCTCAGATGCGTGGGTTTTAATCCTTCCAGATGTGGAAAGGCCGGTTTTCCATCTGCTTGCCGAAGGGAAGACGAAAGAAGTCGCTGAGAGGATAATCAGAGAGTATGAGGACCTCGTCAAAAAATGGCAAAAGTAAATCGTTATTGCTTATCATCTTTTCTGTGTCGCTGGTTTTGATTTTCACTTTCGTCGCCTGTGAACTGCCAGAAACACAGACACATCTCGACAAACCCAAACCCGCAGTATGGGCTATCTTTTCTCCAGAAAAACCCATTTGCATTATGCTTTCGAAGCTTACATCAATAGATGACACAATTCAAACGAGTTACATCCATGGCGCATCGTTAACACTTTCGTGGGGGGAAAGCTCCATAGCATTGATAGAAACTACCATCTCTTTTGGGACATATCCCTACATTGACACTGTAAACATTTACACTGCTCCCGACACTGCTTTCAGAGTTTCAGAAGGAGTTCATTACAGGCTTTACGGACACACCGTTGTAGGCGATTTCAGCGACACTTTCACGGTTCCCACAGCGCCAAGAATCGAGTTCTTAAGTCCAGATACTGCGGTATTCGATAACACAAGGGACTGGGCTTTTGTAGTCCGCATAGCAAATGCGAATGATGATTTTGAATATCGCGGTTATGTCGGCGTTATATCTTGCACAGGTTATGGTTTACCCGATTCTCTTTCGGAGCGTTGCCCCAGCCTTCGATGGGTCGCGTCAGATGCCTCATCTGGTGTTGCGATACCGTGGTGCAAATTCTACTGTGAAGGCGAACATATATTAATCATTAAGGCTATCGAACGCCATCTCGTCCAATTTCTCGATTATTATAACATGAGCGATTACTCAGGAATGGAACCATACCTTTTCAATCCGCCGGGCAACGAAAGCTACATAGGCGTGATAGGCGCATACGCCGCTACAAGTGAGACAGTATGGGTCGAATTCGGAAGCCGTGCATTTTTCTCAACTATCTCCGTTGACACTTCGATGCGTTACGAGTATATTGGCTCGGAAGACTTTGAAGCGAGGGAGAAATGATAAACGATGTCAAGGTAGCAAGAGCTATTATCGAGAGCTTCACAAGAAAGCTTCTCGACCACCTCGAGGTGGATGTGGCTATCGCGGGCGCAGGTCCGGCTGGACTTATGGCTGCGTATGAGCTCGCAGGTGACGGCTACAAAGTCGCTGTCTTCGAGAAAAGGATAGCTATAGGTGGCGGAATGTGGGCTGGTGGAATAATGTTCAACGAGATAGTAGTTCAAAGCGAAGCAAGAAAAATACTCGATGAGCTTGGAGTGCCGTACAAGCAGTTTGACGATTACCACTTCACCGCTGACGCAGTCCTTACCATGGTCACGATAGCGGAGAAAGCTATGAATGCTGGTGCAAAAATTTTCAATGGAATGGCAGTTGAGGACCTTGTATGGAACGGCGAGCGAGTTCAGGGATTCGTGATAAACTGGGGCACCATAGAACCATTAGGACTTCCCGTTGACCCGATAGCTATTTACGCCAAGTATTGTATTGATGCTACTGGTCACAATGCGGAGGTGACTGCCAAGCTGGCTATGAAAAACAAGGTAAAGCTCAACACGCCAACGGGTGGCATGATGGGTGAGCAGTCGATGTTCGCTTTAAAGGGAGAGATGGATGTGGTCGAAAATACAAAAGAGGTCTACCCCGGTCTTATAGTTGCTGGAATGGCGTCCAATGCGGTGTTCGGTGGACACAGGATGGGACCCATTTTCGGTGGAATGTTGCTTTCTGGCAAGCGCGCCGCGGAGATAATTAAAGCCAAGATTGAGGGTTCAAAATAAAGAGAAAACTTGAAGATTTGATATGAAGTTTTGCAAGAAGTGCCTTCTTCCCGAGACCTATCCGAAAATTGTGCTCGATGAGGATGGAGTCTGTAATGTCTGCCGCCAGTATGAACAGAAGTGGAAAGACTTTGATGACGCAAAATCTGAGAAAAAATTCGCGAAAATCGTAAAGGATGCCGAGAGACGCTACGGAAAAGTTGTCGTTACCGTAAGTGGGGGACTGGATAGCTCGTATGCAATTCTTCTCATGCGGAAAAAATTCGGCGTGGAGGTGGTCGGCGCCAATTTCGACCATGGTTTCGTGAGCGATGTTGCCAAGCAAAATCTTGAGCGAATTAAAAGAATTCTTGGCGTAAATATTGTAACTATAAAGCCTGATTTTGACACTCTTTACAGCTTGTATAGGGATTTTCTCCTTGCGACGGGTGATTTTTGCACTCCATGTTGTCAGGGGGTTGTCCGCTCGGGATTCTTGGTGGCGAGAATGCATAGGACGAAGACTATTGTGCACGGCGGAGTTTCTGGCTCGAAAGTCGAATTCAATGTGCTTGGCATGCTGAAACACCACTACGAGCGATTTATGAAGTATTCTGGGAAAAATTACCCCTCAGAAAAGCTTGAGAATATAGTTACTCGTCCAGAAGAGGCAAAAGAATTCGAAGTAGTATCGATGCCGCAATATGTGAGATGGAACGAGTTTGAGATAGTCAACACGCTTAAGCGTGAATTGGGCTGGCAATCGCTTCCTGATGGTAGAACGCGTCATGTGGACTGTCTTGTCGCTGATGCGAGCGATTTTCTTCTTCAGCGGAAATTCGGTTTTTCACGGCGATGGATGATTATTTCAGCAAACATTCGCGCTGGCTTTATCGATGTCGAGGAAGGAAGAGATATGATAAAAAGGGAGGAGGGAAAACTTCTCACTGAACCAGTTGAATTGATAAGCTTGCTTCTTGAGAAACTCCATCTCAGGCGTAGTGATTTATATTCGTTACCTCATTATGTCGCAGAACCAGCGGTTAAACATCTTTGACCAAAAATTACTCTTTCCGCGCTACAACCGTAAAGCTTCCGTCAAGGTCGTGCTTGTGCACCCATGTTCTTGCGATGAGTCCCTCGGCTTCGACGAATTGCTCGGGTATAACCTCATTGACGGGCAAAAGCTTCATCCCAAGCTTAATCATTAACTCAACGGCACCCTGATTTTCCTCAGGTTCGGTCGTGCATGTGGTGAAAACGAGCAAACCGCCGCGTTTAAGCATTCTGAATGCTGCGCCCACAAGGTCTTTCTGAAGTCTTCGCAGCTTCGGCTCGTCATCTTCTTTGCGAAATATCTTTATTTCCGGATGACGCCTTACCACACCCCATGATGTGCACGGAGCGTCGATGAAAACTTTGTCGAACAATCTTTTCTTGAACGGTGGTCTGGTTCCATCAGCAGTTATTATATGTGGTCGTGGATGACCAAGTCTTTCGATATTTTCAACGATCAAAAGATTTCTTTGGTGAACATTATCAATGGCGAAAAAGTTCTTTATGTTTCCGCCAAGCCATTCAACTATCTGGGTAGTTTTTCCTCCGGGTGCTGCGCCGACCTCAAGAATCAACTCGCCGGGTTTGGGGTCAAGAAGCCTTATTGGAATGCCAAACGCCGCGTCCTGCACTGAAACAAGCCCCTGTTTTTGAGGTTCAAATTCTCCCGCAGCCACATCGCTTAGCAAATTGAAGTACTCCGCGAAAACTGTGTCCTCTATCTCATATCCTGAAGTTTTCACCCAATCCTTAAATCCCTCAACGCTTACTTTAAGCGTGTTTATCCTGAAAGTTTTGGGGGGTATGGCATTATTTGCTGCAAGAATTTGCTCCGTCATTTTGGCACCATAGCGCCTTAACCAACGCTCCACGATCCACTCCGGATGCGAGTACTTCACGGAAAGAAAAGCAACTTTATCCTCAGGCAACGATATTTCTCGCCATTTTTCAGCAAATTTTCTAAGCACAGCGTTAACCAGCGCGAGTTCCTTGGGATGGGCGCCGAGCGAACGGAGTGCCTCCACGGTTGAATCCACCGCTGCGTACTGTGGAATATCTGTCATAGCGAGTTGATACGCGCCAAGCCGCAAAGCCATGGAACCGTAAAATGACGGATATCGTCCCGAGCTCAGAAGCTTAAGAAGAATATAGTCGAGAAAAATAATGTTCTTGAGGACGCCGAATACGAGATTGTAAAACATTGAACGGTCTCTGCCCGAAAGCTCAAATCTATCGGCAGTTTTTGGCAAAACCAAGCTCGATGTCTTTCGCCACCTTATTATAAGCTCAAGTGCTTTTATCGCTGCCGCCCGAATCTTTATCGCCGGCTGGCTATCTCGCCTTCCGAATTTTTCGTCAATCCGCGGTGTCATCGCCACCCTCTGACGGAAGCTCCCTCTCTTGAGCTGCCCTAGTCAACATCCCTGCTGAAACTACTATTTTCATGGCATCGACGACGCTTATGTCAAGCACCTTGAACTCCTTTCTTGGCAGATAAATCAAAAAGCCTGAGGTAGGATTGGGGGTTGTCGGGACGAACACAGGATATAGTTCTTTCCTATCCATCACGACCGGTTCGCTCGAGGATAGAAACCCTATAGTCCATATGCCTTTACGGGGGTATTCGAGCAGGACAGCAGAATTGAATACGAATTGTCTTTTCTGCTGGACGAACTCACCAAGTTGCTTTACGGTGGAATAAATTGTCCTTGCTACGGGAATTCGGGCGAAGATCTGGTCCATGAGTTTAAGGAGAGTCCTGCCAATATAACGCCTGGTGAACCATCCTATAAGGACCATCAATACGAACATAGCGAGAATGCCAAGTCCGGGAATTTTTATCCCCAGAACCAAGTAGAAAAATCGTCCGAGAATGCTATCGAGCCGCGTGAAAAGCCACCAGAGAACTATTATGGTTATCACGATCGGGGCAACAGCTACAAGTCCCGTAAAGAAGTATTTCTTGAGAGTTCCCCAAAACTTGCCACCCTCTTTTTTTGATTTGTGTATCGTATGTGCTTTAACTTCCATTTTTCCCTCGCTTTTTAGCTCAAAACCTTTGGCTAACAAAATAACACCAAATATCGGCTAAAAAAATCTATTATCTTGCAATTCCACAAATTCACCATTAAAATAACATTATGTTAAAGAAAGTAACGAAATTTTCGTTGATTTTTATTATCTTTTCTCTCTCTTTTGGAGTTGTTATCGTTTCTGACGATGATATCGTTGGCAGTATTGTGGTTAAAAAAATATCTGGTTGGCAGTATTTCGCAACAGACCAGCTTGCAAGACTCGCCGGCGGAAGCCGAGATTTCGACCCGCTTGCCATGAAAGAGACCATAAGTTTTCTCGGTGCAAAGATAACATTCTCGATAGAGAACCCATTTATCCTTATTGACGGTCGCGCATACAACATGGGACTCCCCACGAGGCTCGAGGGTGAGGGGCTGATGATCCCGTTGATTGGTTTTTTCGAGTGCTTTGCCATGGCTACTTCCCGCCAGATGACGATATCGAGCGATACTATAAGGCTAAAAACGCTGGCTAAAAATGTTGGCGACTTAAGGGGACTTCTTGCGCAGAGAAGAGCTGCTGCGGTAACAAGCGTATACAAGGCGCAACCCATTCCAGAAAAACTTGAAAAAGAAGAGATAAGGAAACCCATAAAGCCAGGCAAGAGCAAGGTTATAGTAATAGACCCAGGGCACGGTGGGAAAGACCCGGGAGCAATAGGCCCATCGGGAGTAAAGGAGAAAGATATCACGCTTTCCATCGCACGAAGACTGAAAAAAATTCTTGAGAAACGCGGCTATACGGTTATACTGACCCGCAATGGTGATGTCTTCGTTCCCCTTGCCCGTAGGACCGAAATGGCGAACAAAGCAGGGGCGAGCATGTTTATATCGATACATTGCAATGCATCGCGAAAGAAGGACTCCCACGGTGTGCAGGTTTTTTATCTTTCTCCAGCGCGGACGGACGACGCAAGAGCAGCGGCTGCCCTTGAGAACAAAGCTTTGCTGCTCGAGGATAACCCCGTAGTAAAGGACCTTAGCGAGCTCGCGTATATTATGACCGACATGGTCCAAAGTGAGTATCAGCGTGAAAGCAGTCTTCTGGCATATCTTCTTGAGCAAAAGCTTTCGCGAGAGACAGGATTTGAGGCTCGCGGACCCGAGGGCGCAGGATTCTATGTGCTTTACGGAGCTTTTATGCCTGCTGTGCTCGTGGAAACGGCTTTCATAACCAACCCAAACGAGGAGAAAAAGCTTAAAACGAACTCATATCAGGAGAAAATAGCGAAAGCCATTGCTGATGGCGTTGAGGAGTTCATGAAAAACATAGAGAGAACACGATGAAAAACGAGACATCAGAAATAAACAGGGACGAGCTAAAGGAGAAGTTGCTTTCCGAGGTTAAATCGTTACCGCAGGAGCGTGTTCCGATCCATGTTGCCATAATAATGGACGGCAACGGACGCTGGGCTAAGAGGCGGAATCTTCCTCGCACTGAGGGGCACCGTGCAGGGATAGCAGCCGTGAAAAGAATAGTCCGATTCGCACCGCAGACGGGCGTCAGAGTGCTTTCGCTTTTCACATTCTCGACGGAGAACTGGCGAAGACCCCGCGATGAAGTAAAAACGCTCATGAACCTGCTCCGCGACACCACCTTGAGAGAGCTTAACGAACTTATAAAAAACAGAGTCAGGCTCGTTGTTTCAGGCAGGTTCGACGAACTACCGTGGGAGCAAAGGGCAGTTCTATCCCGAGCGATGAAACTGACGAAAAATGGCGACCTTCTTACGCTTAATCTGGCGCTCAACTACGGCGGTCGAGCTGAAATAATAGACGCAACGAGGTCAATAGCAAGAATGGTTAAAAACGGTGAGTTGGAGCCGGAAGATATTGATGAGCGGATTTTCGCAAAAAATCTTTACACGGCTGAGCTTCCCGACCCAGACCTTCTTATCCGCACGAGCGGTGAGCTGAGAATTTCAAACTTTATGCTTTGGCAAACGGCTTACACTGAGCTTTACTTCACCGAGGTTCTCTGGCCCGATTTCGATGAAGTTGAGTTTTGCCGCGCCATTCTTGATTATTCCCGTCGCGAAAGACGGTTCGGAAAAGTTAGCGAGCAGCTATGAGACACGCGCACGCGAAAAAAATTGTATTGGCTGCGATTATTTGTTTTATCGTGAGCTCTTCGTGGGCAATTGATAGTGTGGTTGTTCCACCGCTTTTCAGAGGCACATTCATCGTTAATTTCCCTATGGCAGCGTTTCCATACGACAGTTTTGGCGGGCGATACATATGGTTTCCCATACCCGAAATGGGATTCACTATAACGCCAACCATACTGTTTGGTGACGGCAGCGGTTTCTGGGAATTCCCCATTCATGTTATGACATTCTTCCCGTTTCTGGAAAAATACGGCGCACTCGGCGACATAAAGATTGGAGCGGGATTTCAGGCATTAAATATTTATCTTTTCAGGCTCAACTATAGGTTTATTGAGGGCAGATACTATCCTTTAGGAGCGAAATTTCACGCTCATGTAGCCAGCGTTGATATTGCGCTTCCCATAAGGGGTTTTTCTGCTGCAGGCGGGCACTTCGAGTGGGCGATGAATACAAGCTGGAAGATGGAGGTGCCTTTCCAGAGCGGAGGTAAGGAATACAATAAATACACAGGTAGCATGTTTTCCATAGCTCCTTTCTGGCGATTTAAACTTAAATACGGTGAACTAATGCTTTCGTATAGAGTTATAATCGTTAACAAAATGGTCGGAACGAGCACTGAGAAAGGCTACAGCTATACAATAAGAAAAAGTTCTACATCAGCGTTTGAGCTTAAATATATGTATCCATGAAAGCCAAAAAATGTATATTAATGTGCATCTAAAACAAAGAAAGGAGGGAAAAGATGAGAATTGGAGGATGTTTTGTTGTTGGTTTAATTCTTCTAACCTCCCTCTTTGCTAATGCGGATTGGTATCCTGTTATTGACCTTCACACGACCCTCAGTGGCGGTTATGATGTTGCGTTTAAGGGTCATGAATCTTTGTTTATCACCTATGTTTCTCACAGCGGGAGCTGCGTTACGATTGGTTCCTTAAGCAGATTTGGTTTTTCAGTCGATACGACCTTATTCGGTGATAGGCCACATATAGCTGTTTATAGGTCAGCGGTTCGAGTGTTACCTACGGGAAGAATATGGGTTTTTGGTATTGGTGATTTACAAGATTTTGCAGCCTACAGTGATGGTAGAGGCTTTATTAACGCTGATGTGCCTGCTCCGCTGGGTTTTATTGTTTCTAAGATTTATGGGCATGGTAATCGTATATGGCAATTCCTTAGCGGTGGATTTAATACTCCTGTTACTATTGATACTGAGTCGGTTCTCGCTTTTGCATATTTTGAGGATACCGGATGGGTTATTGATTACATTCCTACTTCAACTGCTTGTTTTACCACTAACACCCTTGCTGCTAAGTTTTTTACGGATTCGGTGACCGTATGGTTCACATGTAATGAGATACTTGATTCTGTGATGTCAAATACTTACCATATTTCCACAGGAACTTTTAGCGGTGAATCAGTAAGAAAATATCGTATACCACCACCATCGTCATTAGCTTGGGGATTATCGGCGTTCGATGGTAGATGTATTTACATGGTTGCCTACGACCCACAATACATATTGGTTTACTCTACATCTTCCTCAACGAGTTACGATATTGATACCCTTGATGAGTTTACACCCGCCCCGTCGTTGAGGATGCTAGCTTTCATTTTTGCTGATGAATCACTCGGAATCTGGGCATTCTGGGAACACCGCCATACTGCTTCACCAAGCGATAGCGTATGGATTTACATAGCCAGAAAAACTGCGTCCGGATGGGATAAGGTTGATTCCATAAAGACACTTCCATCTGTTTATAATCTTAAACCTGTCTTCTGGGGTAATAGTCTTGTTGGACTTGTTTGGAATGTTGAGGGGCATGGTAGTTACGCTGCTATAAAAAGAGGTGCGGGTATCGTTGAAAGTGAGTTTAAAAAAGTTGATAACATAACTGTTCATCCTAATCCTGCTTTAAACGGTGATATTATTGAGATTTCCGGGTTAAATATGATAAATGCTGAGCCAAAAATTTCCGTAACAGATATTTGCGGAAGGTCAGTAGGATTCGATATTATTGGTCGCTCGAATAGAGAGGTATTTCTTAAAATTAACTCTCAAAGAAATGGTATTTATTTCATAAATATCAATATCGGTTTGAAAAATATTGTAAAGAAAGTAGTTTTTCTGAGCAAATAATAAAAGGGTAACAAAAATAATTTTGACTTTTTGACTTTCCCTGTTGTTTGCTCCCAACAAAAACAAGTTGGGGAAATGAACATTACCTTTTAAATTATAGTGAAAAAATTGTAACCTTCGGGAGGTGTTGATGGAGAAGATTCTTAACGCTTTGCCTTGCGGCGTTATGGTTATAGACGAAAAAGGCAATGTGACATTTGTCAACAAGCTTGCGGAAGTTCTTTCCAACCTTGAGCCTGACGAAGAAACGGAAACATACATATATGATGGCAGGCACTACAGGCTTATCGAAAAACCCTTCAACGGTGGTAAGTTAGTCGTTTATCTTGATGTTACCGACGAGATGAGGGTGCGGGAATTCATGATAATAGACCCCGAGACCGGAGTTTTCAACGCAAAATTTCTTGCTCAGGAGATCGAGAACCAGATGGATAGGGTTCACGCAACGGGTTCGCAGATGGCATTGGTTTTAATCGATGTCGACCCCGGCGAAAATGGTCCATCAATGCGGGAGATAGCCGAGACACTCAAGAAAAGCGTGAAAAGCTACGATATAGTCAGCCGTTGCGACCGTGCCGATTTTGCGGTAATAATGTTCGCTATTGACCCAAACAAAATTGACAAGCAAGCCGGCGAAAAGCTACTAAAAGCCCTCAAGGAAATAGGAGTCGCGAAAGCCAGCATAGGTATAACCCTTTCCGGCAAAGCCACATCGGCGACGATAATGATGAGGCAGGCGCAAAGAGCACTTTATGTGGTAAACATGCGCGGCGGAAACGACTATTCTATTTACTGATAAATCTGCAAGGTTATAGGTCGAAGCGAAAATCACGAAAAGGAGGTCAGATGGACGAAAAGTTCGCCGACCCTTTCGGGATGAAGCAGATACAGGCAAAACCCGATGTTTGGGCGGCTGAAATGCAAACCGCTGACCTGAAGCTGTCGTTTCGCATTAAAGAGGTGCTGCACTATGCGGAGAGCAAATACCAGAAAATACTCGTGGTCGATACATTCCAGTATGGCAGAATGCTTCTTCTGGACAACACGGTGATGATGACTGAAAGGGACGAGTTCTTTTATCACGAATATTTAACGCATGTCCCTATGTGCCTTCATAAGCGACCGCAGAATGTTTTAGTTATCGGTGGCGGGGATGGCGGCATAATAAATCAACTGATAAAATACGAGGAAACGGAATCCATAACGCTTGTTGAAATCGACGAAGAAGTGGTTAAAGCGGCTAAGATGTTTTTCCCTGAAATGTCCCGCGCATTCGAGAACCCTCGCGTAAAAGTTATTTTTGAGGACGGCATTAAATTTATTGATGGGAAAAAGGAAGTTTACGATGTCATAATCATAGATTCCACTGACCCGCTTGGACCCGCCGAAGGGCTTTTCACGCCAGAGTTTTACGGAAATGTTCGCGCAGCCTTAAAAGAGGATGGGCTACTCGCAGTTCAGGCAGAATCACCGGTGCTAACACCTGAGCTCGTGCGCGAGATTCTCAAAAACATCGCTATACCCTTTGGCGCGGAAAACATCTGGTATTACATAGGTTTTATGCCCACTTATCCTACTGGCATGTGGGGTTTTGCACTCGCCAGTAAAGGTCCGAGAAGGCCCGAATTAATGGTGGACCGTGCGAAAAAAATCGCTGCTAAATCGAAGTGCTACAACGCTAATGTGCACAAAGCTGCTCTAAGCCTTCCGAATTTCGTTTTAGAACTTCTGCCCGAAGGCGCACCGCAGAAAATGGAGAGATAAAAGCATAAAACCATACTGAACGGCATCATTTATAAATGAATCCTAATTCCCTCAACCTTGGGAAAAGCGCCGCTTTGGAAACTTTAAGTGCGTGAGCCATAGCTTCTATCCTGTGCTCAGGGTTATGTTTAAATTTGTTCCACAGGTACTTTACCATAGGCTGTGGCATCAATATTTCGGCGGCGAACTTATTCGCAGCACGCTCCATGAGTCTGTTTTTACCCGGAACGCAGAGATAATATTTTTTCCGATGGGGCATTATGATGTGTCCCAGTTCATGCGCTATAGTGAAACGCATTCGGGTTTCGGGAAGGTTTTTGTTTACCACGATAAGCTTTAATTTTGGGGATTTAAGCGCGATTCCGTTAAGCTGTTCGAAATCCTCGTACATAAGCTTCACATTGAGCAGTTCGAGAAGCCTCTCGATGTTAACGGGTGGGCTTTTCATGTCGATGTATCTGAAAAGGCTTCGGGCGTAGTCGACCTCACGCATTTTACTCCTCCGGCCCGCCAACACACATGGCGGCAAACTTCCTTATTATCGACTCAACTTTTTCCCTGTCGTTTTCTGTTAATTCCCCTCTTTCGAAAAGTTCGACGAGTTGCTCTTTAAGGATTTTTTCTATTTTCCGTGCATCATCAGCCATCATACACCGCCGAATTCATCATCAATACCGGGGTAATCGACGAATGGGTTGGAAGGCACTTCTTCCTCACGAGGAATCTCAAGCGGTTCAAAGGAAACGAACTCTCTGTGGAAAGCGAAGAAGACATCGCCTGTGGGGCCGTTGCGCTGTTTTGCCACTATTATGTTCGCTATTCCGTGGCTGTCCATTTGCCGTCCGTAAACATTAATGGTCTCTATGCCGTGGATTTCGGGTCGATAGATAAGAAGCACCACATCCGCATCCTGCTCTATAGCTCCTGATTCTCTTAGGTGTGATAGTTTTGGTCTCGCCCCCGGGGACTCCTCAGCTCGTCGTGAGAGCTGTGCCAGCGCCATTATAGGGACATTAAGCTCTTTCGCCAGCGCTTTCAGTCCTCTTGAGATGGACGCTACCTCCTCCTGACGGGTATCGGCTCGTCCTATGGGTGTCATTAGCTGAAGATAATCGACTATTATTAGCCCAAGATTAACCTGTCTTGCGAGTCTTCTTGCCTTGGAGCGGAGGTCGAGAAGCGATATAGCTGGGGAATCGTCGACATATATGGGAGCATCAGAAAGTTTCTTAACTGCGAGCGCTATTTTGTTTATCTCGCCTTTGGAAAGTATTCCCCGCCGCATTTTGTGTGCGTCCACTTTAGCCTCAGCGGCTATAAGCCTTTTTGCGAGCTGCTCTTTATCCATTTCAAGGCTGAATATTGCTACAGGTCGTCTTTCGCTGGGTTCAGGGAGAACAGCTATTCTTCGAGTTATGGAAAGCGCGAACGCCGTTTTGCCCGCCCCTGTCCGACCCGCTACTACAATGTAGTCCGAGGGGTGAAATCCTGCGAGAAGCTCGTCAAGTTTCTTGTAGCCCGTTGAAATGCTTTCCTTTAGCTTTTTTTCTTTGTGCCAGCTAACGATGTCCTCGTGAACCTTGGATACTATCGCCCGTATGTGGGTGAAGTCGCTTTTTATCCTGTATTGGGCGAGCTGGAAAAAGTTAGCCTCAACATGATCAATGAATGCTCTCACATCACCGGGGTTGGATAATGCATCCTGAATCACATCGTTTGATAGTTCTATAACTTTTCTGAGAGCTGCAGTATCCTCGACTATTCTCACATGCTCAAGGAAATGTACTGGAGCTATGACTGAATCAACAAGCTGCAACAAGTATTCGCTGCCGCCGACTTTTTCGAGTTCGCCATGATTTTTCAGGGCTTCGGTAACTGTGAGAAGGTCCACTTCGCGACCATTTACGATGAGATCAGCAATCCGGCGGAAAATGGTGGCATGAGCTGTGGAGTAAAACATATCCTCTCTTAGCCTTTCGACCCCTATTTCTGCGTTTTGAGGGTACAATATCATTGACCCAAGAACAGCCCGCTCAGCCTCAAGCGAGTGCGGTAAACTAACATCTTGACCAGCCATCTCAACCCCTCATTGTGGGTTTCTAATAGCAAAATAATGGGGACTAAATTTATTGCAAACGGGATTTTAAAAAATTTTTGATGTTCGTAAAAGCAGTATATTCAATGATTTTCATCTCACCACCAAAACCTTCTTCACCACACTCCTTCCCTCGCCAACAACCCTAACAAAATACACCCCGCTACTAAGCCCATCTATGGCGATTTTTTCGCTGCCTTTAGCCGTTATCGCGCGCCTAAGGACAACTTTGCCAGTTATGTCGTAAAGCTCAAGACTGCCCACGCCCGAAATTTTGTAGAAAACCTGAATCGGGGACAGGTATCCGCCCACGACCTCAAGATTAAGCTCGTCCTCACCACGCTCAGCCTCAGAAACCTCGCTTATAAGCCCGAAACGCCAGCAGACTGGCTCAGGTGGCGCTGGGATTATGTCTGGTATAACAGTTGTGTCCCCCGTAACGCTGTCGACATAGACCCAGTCCTCGTAGCAGCTTACCCCCTCGGGGTGAAGATGGGTGGGCTCGCCGAACGCTATCACGGGCGCATTGGTGACATCCATAAGGCATACCTCGACCACTCCTGTGTAGCCTCTTGACGGTATATCGGTGTGCATTGTCAT
>JAGGRZ010000046.1 GCA_021159335.1 bacterium | reverse complement strand
AATCCGCGTTTCTTGAGCAACCACGCGGATGTTGCGCTGTCGATGCCACCCGATAACCCGAGGACAACGCATTGTTTTTCGCAAGAATAATTTATCATTTCCCACCAAATATTACCTCGATCGCCAGTGCCAAAACCCCCAAAACCATTGCCACTTTAAGAAATCTTTGGCCTTGCTCTGGGTAACCCCTTACAGCATAGATAATGCCAAACCACATCATCATAGAGGCAAAAAAAGCCGCTGCAAGGTAACTTTGCGAATACAACTAAATATTACCTCGATCGCCAGCGCCAAATCTCCCAAAACCATTGCCACTTTAAGAAATTTTTGGCCTTGTTCTGGATAACCCCTTACGGCATAGATAGTGCCAAACCACATCATCATAGAGGCGAAAAAAGCCGCTGCAAGGTAACTTTGCGAATACATCCCAACCACATAAGGTATCAGAATGACTATCTGTGCGAAAATGGCACTTATAACAGCAACATTAACAGCTTTTCTTATTCCGAATTTGTTTGGAAAAGTCGCTCTACCAGCTCTCCTGTCACCCTCGATGTCAGAAACATCCTTCAGAACCTCTCTGGGGAAATTTATCGCAGCGGCTATTATAGCAGCCCACACGGTTTTCGCAGAGACTACCCCTGATGGCAGGGCGCCGTAGATGAGCGCACTACCGCAAAGGACAGATATAACGAAATTCCCGACAAGCGGAGTTCCCGAAAGCCAGAGCGAATAAACCCAAAGCAGCGCTATCGCCCAGAAAGCGAATATAGCTGTTCGAAGCCCTATAGTGAAAGCTAATATCAAACCAGCAATCTGAGCAGCAATAGCAAAAATCATGGCTTCATGTCTCGTCAGCATTCCTTTGGGAAGAACCCTCCCAGGGTGGCTGATAGAGTCAGCATTTATGTCAAAAAAGTCGTTTGCGGCATTAGCACCAGAAAGCACGAGCGCTGCTGAAAACGCAGCAACGAGGCTATATATTCCTATCGTGCCAGATAAAGCACCACCGATGAGGACTGCTGCAAAAACCAGCAGAAAATTAGCGGGTCTTGCTAACGAAACGAAGGCAAAGATTTTCCTTGTGAACCCGTTCACACATAATAAATGAGCGTGAAAGCTTATTTTCACAACTTATTTCTTCGGTGGAATGCTGCTTTAGCTTAATTTTTAGCATCGTCTGGCATGTAGAATATAAGGTCGGCACCGCAAGGGCTTACCACTGAACAATCGGGTGGTAAAACAGCGTCTGGGGGCTGATTGAATTTCTGCATCAGTTGTTCCTTGACTTTATAAAGACAAACCTCCTTCCAGCGGTCAGGACAGTAGCAGCAGAGAACAACGCACTTCGTAGCAATATAATTTCCGTAACTAACTTCGACAGTGTATCTTCCGGGTTCGTAATCAGGAAAAACTACTATTTGGGTTCCCTGCTTAACTGGAAATTTTTTTGATTCTTGAACTCCGTCAACATCGATTACAGTAACCTTGCCAAAATCCGATAAATACGGGGCAGTGGGGTCGTCGATTTTGATTTTAACAACGAGATTGCAAAATTGTTTCGGCGGTTTAACATCAGGGACTGCGGCAACAGATGTTCCGCACACAGGTTTGGTTCCGGGTGGGGTTCGACTTAAAGGTATGGAGCAACCAGCCACAACGAAAATCAACAACAGCAGAATTTTCAATAAGTTTTGACGCATATTTAACCTTTTACTTTAAATATCATTTATATCATATTGTTAATCAAGGC
>JAGGRZ010000045.1 GCA_021159335.1 bacterium | reverse complement strand
GTCCCCCTCCTTGCCCCTCGGGAGGGGGGATATTTTTATTGCGGCGGGTATTATCTCATGTAACCTAATTCTCTTATCGCACGCTCTTTTTTGAACCAGTCCGGACGAATTTTAACCCAGAGATTAAGAAAAATCTTTCTCCCAAAAATTTGTTCAAGCTCAAGCCTTGCTTGCGTTCCGATTGACTTTATCCTTTTCCCTCCTCTTCCGATAACGAGCGCTTTCTGACCGGGACGAGCAACTATTATGTTGGCATCGATACGCAAAACTTCGGGATTGTTTTCATCGGGACCCATGCTCTCTATCTCTACCGCCGAGTTGTATGGCACCTCCTGATGAACAGCCATTATGAGCTTTTCACGAATTATTTCGGCTGCTATGTCTTCGGGTCGCTGGTCGGTAAGCGTGCCCTCGTCGTAGAAAGGTGGCCCCTCGGGAAGAATCTCTATTATCTTATCCAAAAGCGAATCAACATTGGTGCCGTTAAGCGCGCTTATGGGGATTACTGCCTCAGGTTCCTTTATACCACCAACTTGAAAATCAATAGATTTCAAATTAATATCCGGGTTTAGGTCGATTTTATTCACCGCGACTATAAGAGGAGCCTTTGACTTTTCGTAAATCTTTTCAAGTGCATCGATGTCGTCCTGCACAAGGTCGTCGGTCGCATCCACGATGTAGATGTTAAGGTCGCTATCTTTGGTGGCTCGCATAGCATTCTGAACAAGAATTTCGCCCAACTTATGGATAGGGTTATGTATGCCGGGGGTGTCTATGAAAACGATCTGGCAGTCGGGACGATGAAGAATCCCCAATATGCGCGTTCTCGTGGTCTGGGGTTTAGGAGTTACTATAGCCACCTTGTGCCCAAGAATCCTATTGAGCAATGTCGATTTACCGACATTAGGTCGTCCAAAGATTCCCACAAACCCGGATTTGAAAACTTTTTCCGCCATAGTTGCCTTATTGTTGCTTTGGATTGATAATTTATTAAATTATAATATTATTTCCAACTAAAAATTGGTTGATTAAGTGTAAAAAATAGTTATGTTTTGCAAATAAATTGAGTAAGGAGGTAGCAATGTTCCTTGAAGAGTTAAAACGCACCGACCCCGAGATATTTGAGGCTATATACCTTGAGCTTCGCCGCCAGACGGACGGTCTTGAGCTTATAGCCTCGGAGAATTATACCTCATACGCTGTTCTCGCAGCCACAGGTTGTGTTATGACAAACAAATACGCCGAAGGTTATCCTAAGAAGCGATATTACGGTGGATGCCAGTTCGTGGACATAGCCGAGGAACTCGCCAGAGAGCGTGCCAAAAAGCTTTTTGGTGCGGAACACGCCAATGTCCAGCCACACAGTGGTTCACAGGCTAACATGGCAGTTTACTTCACTGTTCTCAAACCGGGCGACACTATAATGGGGCTAAAACTTTCGCACGGGGGACACCTTACTCACGGTCATAAGGTCAACTTTTCGGGCATTCTGTACAATGTGGTTCACTACGGCGTTGACCCCGAAACCGAAACGCTAAACTACGATGAAATAAGGAAGCTTGCGCTCGAACATAAACCAAAACTAATAATGACGGGTGCATCAGCCTATCCGCGATTCTGGGATTTCGCGAAATTCCGCGAGATAGCCGATGAGGTAGGAGCAGTTCATGTGGCAGACATGGCGCACTTCGCTGGTCTCGTAGCTGCCGGACTTCACCCAAGCCCGGTGCCCCACGCAGACTTCGTTACTTCAACCACCCATAAAACACTTCGCGGTCCGAGGTCAGGGTTTATTCTTTGCAAGGAAGAACACGCCAAAGCACTCGATAAAGCCGTTATGCCGGGGATGCAGGGCGGACCTCTCATGCATGTTATCGCTGCCAAAGCTGTGGCATTCAAGGAAGCATTAACCGACGAATTCAAGCAGTATCAGAAGCAGATAGTAGCTAATGCTAAAGCTATGGCTGATGAGTTCACGAAACTTGGCATAAGGCTTGTTTCGGGCGGAACCGACAATCACTTGATGCTGCTCGACCTCCGCTCGCTCGGCATAACTGGCAAGGAAGCTGAAGAAGCGCTGGGCAAAGCAGATATAACGGTAAACCGAAATACGATACCATTCGACCCTCAGAAACCGTTTATAACAAGCGGCATTAGAATAGGAACGCCAGCAGTAACGACGCGCGGCATGAAGGAAGACGAAATGAGAGAGATAGCACGGCTAATACACCGAATTCTGACCAACATAAACGATGAAAGTGTGATAAATGAAGCGAAAAAGAAGGTCAAAGAACTTTGCGAAGCATTCCCTCTGTACCCGGAGCTCGTTAAGGAGATGGAAAAACTAAGACAGGCATAATTAAATAACAGCAATAAATACGATTTTTAAACGAAATTCTGGGGGAATTATTACTACCAAGATTTCGTGGGTGAAAACAAAATTTTAGGATTAACGGTAAGGAGGATGTTAAAATGGCGAAGTATGTGTACTTCTTCTCCAAGGAGTTCGTTGAGGGTTCTGCTGAGATGAAGGACATCCTCGGTGGCAAGGGTGCTAATCTTGCCGAGATGTGCAGGATAGGACTTCCGGTGCCGCCGGGGTTTACTATTTCGGCTGAAGTATGTGACTACTATTACAAGCACAATCATACCTATCCACCAGAACTTGAAGAACAGGTTAACGAGGCATTGGAGAAGCTTGAGAAAATTCGCGGCAGGAAACTTGGCGACCCCAAAAAACCATTACTCGTATCGGTCCGTTCAGGTGCCGCCGTTTCCATGCCGGGAATGATGGATACAGTCCTAAACCTCGGGCTAAACGAAAAAACTCTCGAAGCCCTTGCCGAGGAAACAGACAATCCAAGGTTCGCGTGGGATGCCTACAGGCGACTCATTCAGATGTTCGGCGATGTTGTGCTCGGCATTCCCCACGAGGAATTCGAACACGCGATAGAAGAAGTGAAGCGAGAGTTCGGAAAAAGACAGAACATTGAAGGCATTGATGAGATGACGCAGGAACAACTGAATAAACTGGTGCCCGACACAGCGCTAACGGTAGATGACCTTAAGGAATTGGTCAAAAAGTATATGGAAATATACGAAAAACATGGCAAGACATTTCCGCAAGATGTTAACGAGCAGCTCTGGATGGCTATAGGAGCGGTGTTCGGCTCATGGAACAACCCGAGAGCAGTGAAGTACAGAGAAATCCACAACATAAAAGGCCTTCTGGGCACCGCGGTCAACATTCAGACGATGGTATTCGGTAATCTTGGCGAGGACTCGGGAACAGGTGTTGGTTTCACAAGGAATCCTTCAACGGGTGAAAACAAGCTTTACGGCGAATACTTACTTAACGCACAGGGCGAGGATGTGGTAGCAGGTATCCGAACACCAAAGCCAATCGATGAACTTAAGAACGAGATGCCAAAGGTTTACGAAGAGCTTTTGAAGATAAAGGACATTCTCGAGAAACACTACCGCGATGTTCAGGACTTCGAGTTCACCATAGAACGCGGCAAACTCTGGATGCTTCAAACCAGAACCGGAAAGCGAACAGCTCAGGCAGCAGTAAAGATAGCAGTGGATATGGTAAAAGAGGGCTTAATAGACAAAAAGACAGCAATACTACGCATCGACCCCAATTCCATTGACCAGCTTCTTCACCCTACCTTCGACCCCGACGAAGAGAAGAAGGCGAAAGTTATCGCACGCGGCCTGCCCGCCTCACCGGGTGCTGCCACAGGAAGAGTGGTCTTCAACGCCGAGGAAGCCGAAAAGTGGGCTAAAAATGGCGAAGCGGTTATACTAACCCGACTGGAAACCTCACCCGAAGATATAGGTGGCATGGCAGTTTCCAAGGGAATACTAACCGCGCGCGGCGGAATGACATCACATGCTGCGGTGGTGGCTCGAGGAATGGGGATACCATGCGTTGCCGGCGCTGGCGATATCGCCATAGATTATGACAACAAGCAGTTTAAGGTCGGAGATGTGGTGGTGAAACAGGGAGATTGGATCTCAATAAACGGCGCACTCGGAACAGTCTATCTCGGCAAGATTCCCACTATTGAGCCAGAGGTAGCCGGTGACTTCAAAACCATAATGGACTGGGCAGACGAATTCAGGAAAATCGGCGTTCACACCAATGCGGACACACCCCGCGATACCGCTATTGCGGTAAAATTCGGCGCTGAGGGAATAGGACTTTGCCGCACCGAGCACATGTTCTTCGAGGGTAAACGGATTGTTTCGTTCAGGAAAATGATTCTGGTAGCTGATGAGGTAAAAACTCTTAGGCAGCGGCTTGAAGAACTCCCCGAGGACAGCGAAGAATACGAAAAGGTTAAAAAAGAGCTCGAGCAACCACTGGCACAGTACAATCAGGCGCTTGAAGAACTCCTCCCCTTGCAGCGCGAAGACTTCATAGGAATATTCCGCGAGCTGGGTGGCAGACCCGCAACGATAAGACTTTTAGACCCTCCGCTTCACGAGTTCCTGCCAAAGGATGAGAAAGGACAACAGGAGATGGCTGAGGCGATGAATGTTCCTGTGGAAAAAGTAAAGCGGACCGTCGAGGAATTGCACGAATTCAACCCCATGCTCGGTCATCGAGGATGCAGATTGGGACTCACATATCCCGAGGTGACGGAAATGCAGGTCAGGGCTATTATTGAAGCTGCAATCCAGGTTAAGCGCGAGGGCATAGAGGTTCGCCCTGAAATAATGGTTCCGCTGGTCGGCCACTGGAAAGAGCTTCAGCTGACGCGCGAGGTTATAGACAGAACTGCAAAGAAAGTTTTCGAGGAACTCGGCGAAGAGGTCGAATACAAAGTAGGCACGATGATTGAGGTTCCACGCGGGGCAATAACTGCCGATGAGATCGCCCAATATGCGGACTTTTTCTCGTTTGGAACAAACGATTTGACGCAGATGGGTTCTGGTTTCTCCCGCGACGATGCTGGCAAATTTCTAAAGGATTATGTTAAGATGGGCATCTATGACGAGGACCCGTTCCAGGTTCTCGACCAGACAGGTATAGGAAGGCTGATGAAGATAGCGGTAAAATATGGTCGCCAGAGCAATCCCGACCTTAAAGTGGGGATATGCGGTGAACATGGCGGCGAACCGAAATCAGTAATGTTCTGCCACAGGATCGGACTCGATTATGTTAGCTGCTCGCCATACAGGGTTCCAGTAGCAAGACTCGCAGCAGCGCAAGCAGCAATACTTTACGGCGAACCCGGCAAAGAAATAGAGGGCGAAAAGCTGTGGTAAAAGCTTAAAAAAGTAATGGTAAAAAGAATCTGCCGGAATCTTTAGCACGATCAAAAGTTCCCCAATAAAATCCCGGCGCTTGACAGGTCGACATTTTTGGCAAAAAACTACCCCCTTCAATGGGGGTAGTGCATTAAATAGGAACGCATTTTAGCAAAGTGTGATTACAAACAACTAATTAATTGTATATCACCTCATTCGTTCCGAAAAGATAAATTATGATAAGAAGGGAGTTGCATACCCCGAATTCGCTCCTTCGTAGATGCCACGAATCGTGTATGTGTTGCCCTGCGAAGACATAGACTCCTCCAACCAGATTGTCAAGAGCATCTTTCATTGCCTGAATGAATGGCTCGTTTTTTGCCTCTTCGCTATCACCTCGCGTGTGGTTAACATATATCGAAAGGTTATTGGTATGAGTATCATATGCCAAGCTTATAGCAAACCCGCCGTATCTTTCGTAGAAATCGTGGATGCTGTTTATAAGATAGTCGTAGGATGGCATCCCAATTTTCTCGTAGAAAGCAGAGTATACAGACCTGAATTGGTCAAGAAAGTCAACGAGTGCTTCATAACCGATGGCTTCGTCGCCTATATCGATTGAGAAATGATATTTTCTCACCTTGCACCACGACCACTCCCAAGGGAGATATACAGTCTGCGTGTAAACTGGGAATATACTTCCCGGACCCACATGGCCATAAATATAGTAACCACCGCCATCTTTGTGAAGGTAGCAGTTTCCCATAGGACGAATCGTATTGTAAGTTAATGTCGATATAGCCCACGATGTAATGCTACATATAAGGTCGCAGAAACTAAACTGCGTAAAGTCAGTCTCGTTTTGCATTTTTCTCGCAAAAACCTTGTATTTTTCATTAACTACATCCGGATAATCCTCGTAGTCGTAGTAATAACCCGTTCCCTCAAGCTGGCAGAACTCGTTAACCTTAAGTTTCATAGTCGAATACTTGACCATCTCATCAATAGTGCGGGTAATGTCCACATCACCGTCGGGATGAACATAAAGGTCGAGGATTACGCTATCGCCCTTGTGCACGCCAGAAAACTTCCAGGTATAATATTCGCCCACTATATTGCCTTCCTTATCCTCGTATAGATACACTCCATCGTATGTTGCGGGATACTCAGGATAGTCGGTGCCATGCATTCCCTTTATTAGGGTCGTATCGGTTACGCTAACATCAGGCATAAGAGTGAAGGCATAGCGTCCCGTAATATTAGCGCAGTGCTCCTCCTCCTTTGACTCCTCCTTAGAGCACGAGGTGAGGAAAAACACAGAACCAATGAGCAACGCCTCTAACAAAGCTATAGCGATTATCTTTTTAGAAACTTGCTTAGAGAACCAGTAAAACAAAGCATACACACCTTTCCTCATACCATACACCTCCTTTTTGACTCACCATATTAGCCCAATCTTCAAAAATAGCGATAAAATAAGGTTAGCGATTGCTTTGATGTCAAGTAGAATTATAATTAGAAAAATATTTTGGCTTTATGAAGGAGTGTGGTGAGGAAGGTTTTGGTGGTGAGGTGAAAAGTATTGAAAATGTTTCTCATAAAATAGCAGGGGGTTAAAATGAGATGGTTAGCGATAATTACCATATTAATTTTTGAATTATTATATGCTCAACCTATAGTGAGAATATTATACCCCCGTATTGATAGTATGATAAGCGTGCCTGGAGGAACTTATATCCAAAAAGCCAGTTTAAGCCAACCATTAAATCCATTACGAGAAATAGCAAGAGTTGAAATAATAGATTCAACCAGCGATTCTATATATTTTAAATCTGTTGAATATTGGTATGATTACATAGATTCTTCAGGAAGACATATTAATTACAGATTTTGTTGGGATAGTTTAACTTTATGTCCTTGCAAAATAACAATATCAAATAATAGGTGGCTTCCAAGTAAACTAAACTATATACGAACTGGCATTTATCAATCATATTCTTTAGAGACATGTTCCACACTCATAATTCCTCCTGACACTGTCCTACCTTTCTATGTGTCTAAAAACATACATTTAGAAAGAATATCTCATCATGTATGGAATTTATACTTTGGTATTTGGTATATAGACTCATTGGTTCCCCCTAAAAGAATTGATGGTAGTTTCTTTTTATCTCCTATATGTAATGATTCAGGAAAATGTACACCGCCTGAGAGAAGACCATATATTTCTTTCGG